>JBGPPR010000044.1:0-7136 GCA_041488675.1 Thermodesulfovibrionia bacterium | reverse complement strand
GTAAGAATTCGAATTTCCAAAAATGACATTGCTACTATAGTGGAAAGGAGATTACAGATTGGTTACAGATTATTGATCTCACACTCTAACCCATTCTATGCATAAATTTTTTGACCAATAAGAGCAGATGGCGTATCGGAGCGGCTTTACAGAGTGTTCACCGCCCCGAGGCGGCTGACACTCTGTACCTCGGAGGTCCGCAGATGCGGACCGAGAATGAGCGATGATACTGCATCTGCTCTGCTCCTTCACAAGCAGTGAATAATCCGGGCTAATATTGAAGGTCGGGCAGAGGATGACCCCTTGCGGTCTAATCTAATGAAGAAATTACTTCACTTTGTCCGAGGAGATGGACTCTCCAATTTTCTCATCACAGAGGATTCTTTTTCAAAATCCCCCAAGGCGCGATAACAGGCAGCCATATATCTGAGTACACTCTGTGAATTCGAAAATTCTTGAAAGCACTTCAGTGCCTCTTCATAACGGTGGAGGTTCATATAGCTGATGCCCAGGCATATGGCCAGAGATTCATCCTTTGGAAAGTGCATCACTCCTTCTGAGAGTATTCGTACTGATTCTTCATGTCGTTCTTGCTTTTGCCTGATAATCCCCAAACCGAGAAAAGCCCTCTGATTGGGAGAGTATGACAAGGATTTCTCATACAGCCGTTGAGCAACCTCTTCCTTCTCAGGGATAGCCTCAATTGATGAATACTCCCCGTGGCTGAAGGTCATAGCGAGTCGCGAAAGAAAGTCAGCATGGCTTTCACAAAGATCTTTTTCATCAATGAGTTCTATCGCATTTGCAAACTCCGGCAGATGACGGTAATAATCAGACCTGAGTTCTTGACCGAAAGCCAAAATGATATCCTGTGATAAGCGGGGATCTGTCTCAAAGTACATGATGTCTTCTATCCTCTCCGACCAGACTTCATCTCCCACTTTCGTCCTTCGCTTAAAGTCCTCATATAAGGCAGTACCCGGAAAGATATCGAGGATATAAAAAATCGTGCCCAAGGGTTTGATCTCATGGATCAAGTTTATTGTCTCCTTTATGGTTTTCCAGTTTTCTCCTGGTGAACCATAGATAAAGTAGGCGCGCGCCAAAATGCCATATCTAATTGTCATGGCAAAGGCCCTCTTGATGTCATCGGTCCTGATATTCTTATTCAACACCGCCCGTATGCTCTCCGCGCCACTTTCCACGCCGTAACTGATCTGAATGCAACCGGCTTTCCTCATCCAGTAAAGCATCTCTTCATTCACATGATTAACCCTCGCGATAGCAAACCAGGTAATCTCCAGGTCCTTTTCGATAATTTTTTTACAGATCTGGATTACCCGCTCTGCCTTCAGAGTGAAGGTATCATCTGAGATATAAAAGAATGTAATGCCCTTGCGATACAATTGCTCCAACTGCTCTACAAAATAATCTGGTGAGTGGAATCTGACCCTGCGACCCCAGAACTGCGGGGATCCGCAGAAACTGCAATTAGCAGGACAGCCGCGAGAAGAAGACAGGTGTTGATATTCAAAGTATTTTGATGGCATGGGTAACCGGTCAAGGTCTTGAATTACCTCGGCGCCTCCTGTTTTCACGACCTTCCCGTCTTTCCTGAAAGCGATCCCTTTGATTTTCTCTGCCTCATCGTAATCTCCCTTTTCAATACACTGAACCAGATTGAGAAAGCTGTATTCACCCTCTCCCAAAACAGCAAAGTCTATTTCCTTGAAGTGTTTCAACAGATGCTTCCATAAGAAGGTTGTGCCAATCCCTCCAAATACAATTCTCACCTCTGGAAGAATTTGCTTGGCAATCCTGGCGATATCCATGCCACCCCAGCGGTTCGCATGGACAATGGAAAACCCTATTACATCAGGTCGTTCCCCTTTGAGTGTCTCCTCAATCTTCTGGGGCGTTTTATTGATGTCGTGCCAGTTCAATATTTCGACGTCATAGCGATTTTCTTTTAAGAGGGCACCGATATAGTACAGTCCGATAGGCACTACCCGCACATCTTCTGCCTGAAGCCTGTCATCAAGACAGTAAGGGTATATGAGAAGTATTTTCACTGGATATACTTTTCAGTTCACTTATCGCCGGTGGCTGATATAGTATTTGAGCGGTTTTAAATTCTGTCTTTGACAGAATTTACCTCGGAGGTCGGTACGACCGAGAATGAGCGAAAATACTATATCAGCCATAAATGAACGATTGGTTCAATATTACTGACGACCAACTTCCTTTTTTAACTTTTCAATCAACCTGGCAAATTTCTGGCTGTATTTCTCTTCATGCTCTGACATAACCTCCGCTAATCTTGCCTGCACCGCTTCATCAACAGAATAGGCTGCTTGAAGAACAGTCCTCCCGTCAGGTGTTCTCACCGGTCGAAGCCTCAATTGAGGGTTTCCTTCGATTGCTTCCCTTAATTCCTCTTCTGCTCGATCCTTTCCATCCTGGTATTCCTTCTGCAAGACCTTTATTGAATTCAGCGTTTGCTCGATGGCAGGCACATTCTGTTTGGCCTTGAGGGTTTCGATCGCCACAATGCCCTCTTTTCTCTGTTGAAATTCATCGGGCGTGCTTCCAAATCCAAGGGAACCCACCAAATATTGCTGTGCTTCCTTCAGCAGGGAAGGTTTACTTCCCTGCAATTTCTGCCACAAGCCGTCACGGTCGATCTGCCCTTTGTAATACGCAGTCAGTATTGACTTTATTTTTTCCTGATCCTTTATCGTTTCTTTCTCCTCCGGTGTCAGTTCTCCTATTCCGGCTGCTTTTTCCATCGCTTTTTCATAAGCACTCTTTACTTTTCCCATAGTCGCTTACTCCTTCCTGGAAAGACTGTATCTGGAAATCACTTAGTTATCTTTCTCTTTGCGATAAACCCTTTGGGAAGAAGCTCCGAGATATGCATCTCCTCCATCCCTGCTCGGGTCTGGAATATTACAATGGCATCAGGACCGAATTCGGCGATCATCTGTCTGCAGGCCCCGCAGGGAGGACAGTCAGCACCACTCTCACTCACCACAGCAATGGCTCTAATTCTCATATCTTTTCCTCTTCGGGTGATAGCCGAATAGATCGCCACTTGTTCCGCACACGCCGTCAGTCTGTATGACACATTCTCCACGTTGCAACCACTAAAGAGTTCACCCCTTTCTGTCAGAACTGCCGCCCCGACCCTGAAGTTTGAATATGGTGCATAGGCATGCTTCACGGTATCCCTGGCGGCCTTTAATAGTTTCGCCCTCTCATCATTTGTAAGACATGCTTGACCCATAATACGGTTTCCTTGTGCAATTAAATTGTAGCATAAAACAGCAGCAAGGTCTCTCCAATCGCAATGACATAAAGGAAAATTTAATTGAAAGACTCCAAAATTATCAAGCTCAAATCTGCTAAAATACAGTGACGGTCAAAACGGACAATAGACCAATGAAAAGGATATTTATAGCGTGCTTAGCCTCTCTCTTATTCCTTGCTCATTGCCAAAAAAAAGAAGAACCAAAAGTTCAACCACCATTCCCCGCAGGACCTGTTCAGGGACAGAGTGAAATTCCCCTTCTTCAGGATTTAGTGAGAAAGGATCCAAAGAACCTCGGCGCATGGATAAGGCTCGGTAACAACCTCATGGATTCATACCGTTTCAATGAAGCAATAGAAGCATACCAGAAGGCCCTCGAACTCGATCCAAAAAATGTGGATGCGAGAGTTGACATAGGCACCTGTTACCGGAATATCGGAAAACCTGATAAGGCTGTTGAGGAGTACAAAAAAGCAATTGCCATAAACCCAAACCATGTGAATGCGCATAGGAACCTTGGTGTTGTTCTTGCTTTTAACCTCGGTGACAAAAAGCAAGCCGCTAAAGAATTGGAGGAATACCTCAGACTCGCTCCAAATGCCCCCGATGCCGATCAGATGAGACAGGAGATAGCAAGACTTAGGGCAGCTCCGTAGTCATGCTTTCAAAACTCTCGAGCATCCCCTTTAAACCGGGCGTCTACATTTTTAAGAATGAAAAAGAACGTGTCCTTTACGTAGGCAAGGCAAAAAACCTCAGAAACCGCCTCAGGAGCTATTTCCAGAAGTCGTCCCATCTCGACCCGCGCAAGACAGCCATGATCAAGAATGTGAAAGACTTTACATATATTGTGACCGATAACGAACTCGAGGCCCTTGCTCTTGAAGCAAACCTGATTAAACAATACAGACCAAAATTCAATGTAATCCTGAGGGATGACAAGAATTATCCCTATTTGAAACTTACGGTCAATGAAGAATGGCCGAGACTTGAGGTAGTAAGAAAGATCAAGAAAGATGGCGCGCTGTACTTCGGTCCTTATGTCCCGGCAGGATCGATGTGGGAGACCCTTGCCTTCATCAGGAGAAACTTCCAGATAAGGGGATGCCGCTATTCTCTCGATAAACCTATGAGACCATGTATCCAGTACCAGATGGGAAGATGCGTTGCCCCCTGTGCAGGAAAAATCAGCAAGGAAGAGTATCTGAAGCTCGTGAATGAGATCATACTCTTTCTCAAAGGTGAGAAAAGAGGACTCCTTGAAGAACTCGAAAAAAAGATGCTGAGGTTTTCAGAGGAGATGAAATTCGAGGAAGCCGCTAAGATACGGGACAGAATAAAAGCCCTCCAGCGAGCCTGGGAGTCGCAGAAAGTGGTAGCTCCGGAACTCGGAGATATGGATGTTATCGGATACTCCAAAGCAGACAGTATGGTTTCTTTCGAGGTCTTCTTCATCAGAAATGGCATTATGATTGGCTCAAAGGACCTTCTGATGAGGAATATCGAAAATCTCTCCGATAAGGACATGCTGCATACCTTCATCTCCCAGTTCTATTCAAGAGAGATCATTCCTCCCAGGGAAATACTCACACCTTTTCTGCCTGCAGAATCGAGGGCCCTCGGGAAGTGGCTCAGGCAGCGGAAAGAAGAGACAGTCAAGATATCTGCCCCTAAGACAGGAAAGAAAAAAGAACTCCTCCTTATGGCAACTGAAAATGCAAAGATCAGATTGAAAGAGAAAAAAGAGACAAAGGCAGAGGACGTCCTTACAGAGATAAAGGAAAAACTGAGACTTAAGAAGTCACCTGAAGACATCGGCGCCTTCGACGTTTCAACGATCTCCGGCAATGAATCTGCCGGCGCCTTTGTATACTGGAAAGGCGGAGAGTTCGATAAGGATTTGTACAGGAGGCTGAGGATAAAGACAGTACAGGGTGTTGACGACTACGCGATGATGGAAGAGATCGTGGAACGGATCATCAGGAACCTTGATGAAAACATGCCTGATCTTATTATTATTGACGGAGGAAAGGGGCAACTCGAGATCGCAAGAAAGGTTCTTGATAAAAATAGGTCGCTATTCCCTGAACCTCCTATGGTAATTGCAATCGCCAAGGATCCGGACAGGGCCTTCCTACCAATGTCTGAGGAGCCTGTTGATCTGAATGACGGGAAGTCATCCTCCCTTCTCCTGAAAAGGATACGTGATGAAGCCCACAGATTTGCCATTGGTTATCATAGGAAATTACGAGGGAAAGGACTCATGGAATCCCCTCTTGAAAAGATTCCGGGCATTGGAAAAAAGAGGAGGCTCATCCTCCTGAGACGTTTCGGTAGTATAGAGGGGGTAAGAAATGCTACTATTGATGAAATAACGAAGCTCAAAGGCTTCCATAAAGGAATCGCAGAGAATATCTTAAATGCTTTAAGGAGGGAATAATGGTGCATATATTTTTATTGATCCTCATTCTCCTTCTGCCTGTCTCTTCTGAGGCAGCCTACACTATCTATCTTAAGAACGGCTCCGAAATCAGCGGGGTAGATTCCTACGAGAAAAAGGGGGGCGAGGTTATCATCCATTTTGGCGGCGGAAGCATGGGGATCCCGGAAGGGGATGTTATGAAAATTGAGTCAACAGAAGCCCCCGAAAAGGATTTCACCACAGAACAAGCGACAACGCCTGAAACAGAAAAACCTGCTCCTCCTGCCGCGCCTGCTGAAGAACCTGCAACCACTGAAAAAACAGACAGAGCGAATAGACTGCAAGCTGAATTAGATGCTATCAATGCAGAACTGAGCACTGTTGAAGGTAACGAAACCAATGTAAAGGCTACCCTGGAAGAAAAAACGACCAGCAGACAGAATTGGAATCCTTATCAGTACCGTTATTTACAACAAGAGGTAGAGCCGCTCCAGCAGGAACTCTCAACGATACAGCAGAGAAAGGGAGAACTCCTTCAGCGAAAGGCATATATAGAAGGCGAGATGAGATCCCTTCAATAAGATGAACCTCAGCCGTTCAGATTATTCTCAAATTCCGTATGCATAACTGATGACATGGTATTAGAACGGAACAAAGAACCCCTGGAACACATTAGTGTAATTTTACGTTTATTATAAAAATGTATGTCATTCCCGCTTATCGGTCCCGAATGCTTTCGGGATTAAGAAAGATTCTGGACAAGCCAGAATGACAAGTACAGGAGATGATGGAGACGTTGTGAATATTTATATTTCAGGTTCATTGGCATATGACAGGATAATGGACTTCCCCGGAAAATTATCAGACCACATCCTGCCGGATAAAATACACATCCTGAATGTATGTTTTACTGTTAACGGGATGGTAGAAAAATTTGGCGGCACAGCCGGAAACATAGCTTATACACTTAGCCTTCTTAACGAGAGGCCGGTTTTAATTGCAACTATAGGCAAAGACTACGAAAGTTATTTCGACTGGCTGAAGAAGAACAATATTTCGGAAGATGGGATAAAAATAATTAGAGAAGAGTTCACAGCCGGGGCATATATAATAACCGACAAAGCCGACAACCAGATAACAGGATTCAATCCTGGAGCGATGAAATATCCATCTAAATATACGTTTCATAACGCTGACTCTAAAAACGCAATAAGCCTAATTGCCCCTGGAAACCTTCAGGACATGGTCGAATATGCAAGGATATGCAAGGAGAAAGGCATTGATTATATATGCGACCCGGGTCAATCTCTCACACAATGGGAAGGGAAGACCCTCAGAGAGTGGCTTGATGGTTCAATGTTGCTAATCTCGAATGATTACGAACTTGAGATGATTATAAAAATG
>JBGPPR010000043.1:0-7178 GCA_041488675.1 Thermodesulfovibrionia bacterium | reverse complement strand
TCATCCTGAGTCTTGGCTCGCAGTGAATCCGGGTTACCTGCTTGGAAGAGCCGGATGCGGTAACTCCGCACGTCCGGATCTGTGAGGGTGAAATTCAGTAATGAATGAACTACTCGACTGCTACAAACGCATTAAATGCTGTTACATTGTCATTGCGAGCGACCAACTGGAGCGTGGCAATCTCACTCCATAAACAGGAGATTGCTTCGTCGTTTCACTCCTCGCAATGACACTTTACTTAGTGCGTTTGTATTAATTCCCATGCGCTTCTTCGACTGGATAGCTGAACTTTCGTTTCTGTAGATAGGAATCGGAATTGTATGTCGATTATACTTGTGTTAGTATTTTGGTGTGGTTCATATTTTCATTTCAAAGATAAATCTTGAACAGGCATTAGTCCAAACGGTTGAGACACTCAAAAAGGGCAGTATTGTCGCATATCCGACAGAGACTTTCTATGGGCTTGGAGTAAAATTTGATTCAGAAGATTCGTTGAAGAAACTCTGTGATATTAAGAAAAGAGCGAGAGATAAGGCGATGCCCCTCATTTTCGGTGATAAAAGGTTACTTCCTCTTGTCGCAAAATCTGCGAATCAGAACGCTCTGTTGCTCATGGAGAATTTCTGGCCAGGTCCGCTGACCTTAATTCTTCGGTCAAAGAAAAATATTTCGGGATATATCACTGCAGGAACAGGAAAGGTTGCAGTAAGAATACCGGGAAAGTCCTTCGCTCTATCCCTCGCACAAAAGGCCAATTTTTTTATAACTGCAACAAGTGCGAACCTGTCGGGCATGACACCCGCTCAAGATGCAGAGGCTGTTGTAAGGTATTTTGGAGATAAAATAGATATTGTGATTGATGGTGGCCCGACACCGGGCGGTCTTCCCTCAACTATTGTGGATGTTACAGGGAGGAAAGTTAGAATTCTAAGGGAAGGGGCAATAAGCAGGGAATCACTGAGCGAATTTTTCAAAAAGATTCCTTGACTTTCTTTGCCTCCCGGATAAAAAATATTTCGGTTACAGGTGCTGAGGCTTAATAGGGAATCCTGTGGAATACAGGAGCGGTCCCGCCGCTGTGACCTCGCCCTTTTAAAAAGGGAACTCTTTGGCTCTATAAAGCCACTGTCCTAAATTTTTGGATGGGAAGGTAGCCAAAGGGCGGGGAAGCCAGAAGACCTGCCTGTAATCAGTGATCGGTAGATAGTGAGCAGTAATAGTAAAAATAACTGAATTCTATTTACTAACGACTGTCTACTGCAAGAGCCTTCTCGTGGAAGGGGTGAGGATGAAGTAAATCAGGGTGCAGTCCTCAGGACTTTGGGGTTCTGAGGATTTTTTATTTTTTGAATGAGAGATTTATTATGAACAAAAGGTTAACCATGCCAGCGATAGTATTTTCACTCATTCTCGACCTGTTGAACATTATTCAACAAGTCTTCGAGGTGAATTCTGCTAAATGCAGAGTTCAAAACCATTCAAATACTATACCCGGCCTTAATTTCAAACTGCAAAAATGTGTGGTAGTTATGGCATGAAAAGAATAATAATTTTGTTTTTATTTCTCATTTCTCATTTCTCACTTCTCATTTCTGTCGCTGCTGAACCACCGAATCGCATTATATCCCTTGCACCCAATCTTACAGAGATTCTTTTCGAGATGGGACTCGGTGATAAAATTGTGGGTGTCACGAACTTCTGTGATTATCCCGAGGATGCCAAGGGAAAGCCAAAGATAGGGGGAATGTACAATCCGTCCATGGAAGCAGTTGTTTCATTGCGACCTGACATGGTTATCATGACCACTGACGGGAATCTCAAACAGTTCGAGGAAAGGCTTCGTTCATTGGGTATAAGGACATATGTCTTCAGGGCAAGACGACTTACAGAGTTGCCACAGGGCATCAGAGATATGGGTTCAACACTTGGACTGAAAGAAAGGGCAAATGCACTCGCTAGTGAAATAGATATAGCTTTCAATAGATTTAGGCCCGAAAATCAGAAGTCGAATCCCTTTTTACCCCCCTTCAATTCCCCCCTTAGCAAGGGGGCCCGCCTGCCGTCTGTCGGGCAGGGATACAGAGGGGTAAAAGGAGAACGGGAGGAGATTAAGAAGAAGAAAGTTTTGTTCATCGTCTGGCCTGAACCGTTGATAGTTGCCGCTTCAGGCACTGCCATCGATGATGCAATCAGCCTGCTTGGTTGTGAGAATATAGCATCAAAGGCGTATACTTCTTATCCAAAATACTCTGTGGAGGAGATCATACGTCAAGCTCCTGATGTAATCTTTATTGGTAAAGGGCATGCTGATGTGAAAGCTGCCTCAAGGAAGATTATCGAAAAACTCTCGGGAATCCCGGCGGTGAGACATGGTGAGGTTTATTATGTGAGCGATAGCATTTACAGACTTAGTCCAAGGATTATAAAAGGTATCGATGAGATGGCAAGATGTCTAAAATAAGAATTTCGATCTTGATTTTGCTATTAACAGTCATACTCTGTACTTCTCTCTTTCTTGCGCCAAAGGTAATAAATCCTTTCCATTTAGATGCTACTGCAAGAGATATATTGTTGTTCATTCGGTTGCCAAGGGTAACGGTTGCATTTCTCATGGGAATGGCCCTCGGAGCGTCGGGTGCAGTGCTCCAGGGCATACTGAGAAATCCCCTTGCCGATCCTTATATCCTCGGAATTTCAAGTGGTGCGTCATTGTCTGCTGCCCTCTGTCTCTTATCGGGCACATACTTCTTGGGTAAATTCACCATACCATTTGCAGCCTTTTTGGGCGCATCCCTTGTCAGCGTATTAGTCGGCTTCTTCGGGTGGAAACGCAGCGGATTCTGGCCCGAAAGACTTCTCCTTGCGGGTATCGGCCTGAGTTTTCTCTTCCATGCGGTTCTCATGCTCCTTCTGAGTATTTCTCCCGGTGAAAATATGGGAAGGACTATGTTTTGGATATTCGGAGATCTCTCCGCTGCAGACTGGTCGTTGATTCCGTATGGAGCTCTCTTCATTTTGTCGGGATTTGTTATCTCTCTCTCAAGGGCAAAAGCACTGAATGCATTGATATTAGGAGATGAACTTGCCCACAGCCTCGGGTTTTCGGTTCACTGGGAGAGGCTTCTCGTATTCATATCCATCTCCCTGATGACTGCTGCATCAGTCTCACTGGGGGGTATTATCGGGTTCATTGGTCTTCTCGTACCTCATATCATGAGATTCTTTATAGGAGCTGACAGCAGGATGTTAGTGCCCGCATCGGGTATTGGGGGTGGGATGCTTCTGTGTTTGGCTGACCTGATCGGGAAATCTGTTATGCAACCCGTAGAAATTCCGTCAGGGATTGTGACCGCCATCATCGGTTCCCCTTATTTTCTTTATTTACTGAGGAGGAAAGATGTCCTCGGTACCTGACCATTCTATTCTTGAATTTCAAAGGGTTGTATTTACGTACCAACGGGATGAGGGGTTTATCCATGATCTTACCTTCTCTGTAGCCAATGGAGAATTCATCGGCCTCCTGGGTGCAAACGGATCAGGGAAATCTACAATCCTCAAGCTCGCCAGCGGCATTTTAAAACCTTCTCATGGTTCCATAAGGCTTTGGGGAAAACCTTTGCAATCATACAAAAACAGGGATAAGGCAAAACTCTTGTGTTATCTCCCGCAGCTTCTTGATGTCAATGTGCCCTTCACAGTGAGGGAACTTGTGAGCATGGGCCTCTATCCATACGACATACTTCCCGAGATGACAGTAGCCGAATCATTGGAGGTCGTCGGGCTTACTGAGAAATCGGAATCATACATGAGAAACCTCAGTGGTGGTGAAAGGAGAAGGGCCTTTATCGCAATGACCCTTCTTCAAGGTGCGGGGCTTGTGCTCTTGGATGAACCCCTTGCAAACCTGGACATCAAGTATCAGATAGAAATCATGCGGCTTCTGAGAGAATTGCAGGATAAAAAGCAGATTACGATTATCATGGCCCTTCATGACATAAATATGGCACTCCAGTTTGAGAGGGTAATGGTGGTAAAGAATGGAAGTATAGTGGGGATGGGAAATCCTGAAATGGTACTGTCAGAAGATCTGCTTAAGGAGGCTTTTGACGTGAGTATCGAAATGAGAGGACATGGCCCCGAATATATTATGTTGAAAGGTTTGAAAAGTTAGACATAGTGTGATAAAGGACTTAAAGACTAAGCTGATTATGTTATCACCCTTTGAAAGGAGGTGGGGGAAACATTAATTGATTTCTGATTCCGATGGCTGGATGTCAGAGAAGAGAGGTTAAAGTCCTCCGCTGCCCCGCAGCCGTGAAGGGAACGAAAGCCCGTAAAACAAATGCCACTGTTGTGGGTAATACCATAATGGGAAGGCGGGTAAGTAGGAAGCCCAAAGCCGGAAGACCTATCCAGAACATGAGTTTTACAAACTTTTGAAATATCTCGCGGGAGGATAAAATGAGAGCAAAATTTCTTTTCTGTTTCATGATTCTTACCACCTTTCTTCAATCGCATGCTACGTTAATATTAGCTGAAGAAAAGATTCCCATTTTAGAAGAGATAGTGGTTACTGCCACAAGATATGAGGAAAAGACAACCAGCATCCCTGCCAGCGTGACTGTTATTTCCGAAAAGGACATAAAGGAATCTACCGCTCAAACTATACCTGACCTTTTGAGAACGGAAGTCGGTATCCATGTGAATGATATAACAGGGAACCGCCGGACCTTCACTGTTGATCTTCGTGGCTTTGGTGAGACAGCCTCTTTCAACACACTGGTATTGGTGGATGGCAGGCGGGTCAATGGACCTGATTTAAGTGGTGTTGACTGGACTGAAATTCCACTTGAAAGGGTGGAGAGAATCGAGATCATAAGGGGAGGAAGCGGCAGTGTCCTCTACGGTGATAATGCTGCAGGAGGGGTCATCAACATCATCACAAAAGAAGGAGATAAGCTCAAAGGCGGAGGAGAGATAGCAACAGGAAGCTATAGTACCTTCAAGAGCGATGCATATGCGAGCGGTAGTCTCGACGATCTTTCTTTTTATCTATCGGGGCGGTATTTCACTTCTGACGGTTATAGAGAGAACAGTGATACAGAGGCGAAGGACCTTGGCGTAAACCTGAATTATTATGCCAATGGTATCATGAAGTTACATATAAGCAGTGGCTACCACAAGGATGATACCGGGCTTCCGGGTGCATTAAAAGAAAGCGATTTTGCTGCGGGTATCTCAAGAACGGGATCAAAGAATCCAAATGACTTCGCTGATGTCGAAGATTACTATGTTCAGGCTGTACCTGAGATCTATTTCTTAAAGGATAATATCGTTAAAGTTGATGCGTCTTTCAGGAAAAGAAATTGGTTATCCTTTGCCACAGGTGACTGGGGTAATTTTACAGGTGACAGTGAGATTAAAACGGTGATTTTCTCTCCACAGATTCTTGTCAAAAATTCTATCGATAGAGTAAGAAATAATCTCATTCTTGGGTTCGATTATCAGAATGCTGATAATGATATCGTAAATGAGTCTCTTTTCTTCGGATTCTCATCTACCGGGATGTTTGACCTGAAGAAGAAGGACTACGGTTACTACTTCCATGATGAAATCAATATTGCAGACTCTCTTTATGTATCAGGAGGTTATCGCCACGACAGGGCAGAATTCACTTTTAAATTTAAACCAAGCAGTCCTGAGAGAATTGTCATGGACGAAGATGCCTATACGGCCGGTGTCAATTATGTTTTCTTTAAGAAATCGTATGTCTATTGCAGTTTCTCAAGGAGTTTTCGATATCCTCTCCTTGATGAACTGTACAGTTTTGTTACAAATACCGTAAACACAGGCTTAGTTCCTCAGACGTCAGACGATTATGAAGTCGGTGCAAGATATTATTTTTCCGATAAGGCTTATGCCCATCTTAACTTTTTCAGAATCAATACCAAGAATGAAATCTTTTTCAATCCGATGACTTTCACAAATGAAAATTTAGATGGAAAGACTCGAAGGGACGGCATTGAGGTTTCATTAAATGCAGAGGTGAATAAATGGTTGACAGTGAGAGGGGGCTATTCGTATCTGAATGCAAAAATAAAAAAAGGGGAATTCAAAGGGAATAAAGTACCCGATGTCCCTAAACATAAGGCGACAGTTGAAGCAGTATCTTCACTTGGAAGAGGTTTTACCTTTATGCTCAATGGAGCCTATATCGGAGGACGTCCCTTTGTCAGCGATTTCGCAAATGCATTTAGTAATCAAAACAGTTATTTTGTTTTCAATGGCAAAATAACATATCAATGGAAAGCCCTCATTGCCTTTTTAGAGATAAATAATATAACCAATAAGGAGTACTCCGAATATGGGGTTATTGGAGGATTCCCGATTGAAAAGTCGTTCTATCCGTCACCGGAGAGGAACTTTCTGGTGGGGCTGTCAATGAAGATGTAAGATAAGCTGGAACTGGATAATTTCCTGTGGTTTTGCCGCAGGGTTACCTTTTTTTCGTCATTCCCGCGAATCCGCCTTAGGCGGATGGAATCCAGCAGCTATGAAGAACTGGATTCCGGGTCAAGCCCGGAATGACGACATTAAGTGATCATAACTTCGAGGTAGCCTTTAGGAACTATGAGAGTTGGTCAATACATAATAGTTTCTCTTATTTTCCATGCAGTACTGATTACAGCATGTTTTTATCTTGTGCACCGGGAGAGGACATGTCCTCTCCCGGTGCACTTTATGGAAGTCTCAGTTGTTGGAGAAATGACAGCCACAGAATCTATAAACTCCTCTTACCTATCTCCTCCACAACTGCCAACAATAAGCGGAGGGATGTACAGTGACCTCGATAATAGTAAAGTAGATACAACTATTTTAGTAAATCAGCATTCAGGCATATCGGGAGAGACAGACCTGTTACTTTCCAATATAAAGGAGACTGAAAGTAATGCCCCCTTGCCCTCCTTTACTAAAGGGGGGTTAGGGGGATTACCGGAGCAAGATGCCGCTTCTCAAAACACAGGCAAAAGCCGACCAGGAGATGAAATCAGAGAGAACATTACAGTTGAGACTAATAATAAAGAAGACACAAGTCTATACGCCCTTATCAGAGCCTTGTTAGAGAGAGCAAGAAGCTATCCTCTCCTTGCAAGGAAAAGGGGAATGGAGGGAACTGT
>JBGPPR010000042.1:0-7278 GCA_041488675.1 Thermodesulfovibrionia bacterium | reverse complement strand
TTATGAAACCCATAGCAAAGATTTTCAGGGTAAGGCTCTTGAGGATGTGAGAGAAGAGATCGAAAACTACCTCACCGAAGCTGAACTGAACCGCCTTCTCAAAAAGCACATTGAAGAACTCAGAAAAAAAGCGTATGTCGGAATACAAATGGACTAAATACCAACAATTTCATTAGTTTCTAAGCTCTTATTTCCTATTTCTCACTTCTTATTTCTTAGTCCCAATTTCTATGATGACGGCAAATTCATCGCATTCGGGAAAGCGCGGACAACGCAAGCAATCTCCCCAAATCTTCTGAGGAAGACTTGACTTGTCGATGTCTGCAAAACCCAATTTTCTGAAGAATTCAGGATGGTACGTCAAAGCAAATACCTTTTGTAATCCCAATATTTTCGCCTCTTTGAGGCACTGTTTCACGAGGATTCTGCCCATACCCATTTTTTGATACTCTTTTGCCACGGCGAGAGATCGTATCTCAGCAAGATCTTCCCACATAATATGGAGCGCGCAGACCCCCCGTATATTTCCGTCATATTCACATACAATAAAATCTCTCACGTCCTCATAGAGCTCACTAAGGGACCTGGGAATCATCTCCTCTTTTTTCGCATACTCATTAATGAGTTTATGAACCTGCCTTAGGTCAGATATCTTAGCTTTCCTTATTTTCACAGAAATGAATCCCTTCTCTGACAGCCTTCTTATTCACAGCAATGAGATCTTTTTTATGGTCCACGGAATCCTCAAGGGCCTCAGAGGTTGACTGCTCTTTCAGAAGCTTTGTCTTGGCAATCAACGCACCGAGCAACACCATATTCGCAGATTTCGTATTACCGATGGCGCTGGAGATATCGGTTGCAGGAACTCCAATGACCTCCACATCAGACCGAAGTTCAGGCTTCTTTATAAGTGATGAATCAAAGAAGAGAATGCCTTTTTGTCTCAGCCATGGTTGGAATTTCTGGAGTGATTGGTCATTCATGACGACCAGTATATCGGGGTTTTTAACAATGGGAGAGGCTATCAATTCATCAGAGATGATCACGGTGCAGTTTGCCGTTCCTCCCCTCATCTCCCCTCCATAAGATGGGAACCATGTTACTTCTTTGTTTTCGACCATTCCTGCATAGGCAAGGATCCTCCCGAAGAAAAGTATACCCTGTCCACCAAAACCTGCTATGATGATTTTCTTTTCCAGCTATTCTCCTCCTCGAATTTATCTTTAAATGTCCCCAGAGGGAAAACAGGCATCATCTCTTGCCGAAGCCATGAGATTGAATCTCTTGGGGAAAGTTCCCAGTCTACCGGACAGGGTGAAAGTATCTCGACGAGGCTGAACCCCTTTTCTTCCATCTGATATTTAAAGGCCTTCTCAATGGCTCTTCTTGTAGCCATGAGATTTTTGTAAGAATCCACGGAGGTCCTCACAATAAATGACGCCCCTTCAATGGTTGACAGGAGTTCGGAAACACGGAGGGGAAACCCCGCAGTCTTGATATCCCTGCCCAAAGGTGTAGTGCTTGTCTTCTGTCCGGGAAGTGTCGTGGGCGCCATCTGACCTCCCGTCATTCCATATGTTGCATTATTGACAAAAAATACCGATATGTTTTCGCCCCTGTTGGCTGCATGAATGATCTCTGCTGTACCTATGGCAGCAAGATCTCCATCACCTTGATACGTAAAAATTATTCTGTCGGGCATGGCTCGTTTCAGTCCCGTAGCTGAAGCAGGCGGCCTGCCATGGGGAGCTTCAAGGACGTCAAAATTAAAATAGTCATAAGCAAATACTGCACAGCCGACAGGAGCAATTCCTACTGTCCTCTCCCTTATCCCCAACTGATCAATACATTCGGCAATTATTCTGTGTATGAGGCTGTGTCCGCACCCGGCACAGAATCTAAATGGCGCCTGTTTAAGACTTGCAGGCTTCTGGAATATCTTTCTCATCCCCCTCCTCCAGCGCCTCAAGAAGAACTCCTTCGAGAAGACCATAATCGCTTACTATCAATTCATCAAACGCAAAGTTTTCCATTAAGTTAATTGTAAATTGTATGCCCGGTATAATCAAGTCAGCCCGGCCCGGCTCAAGTCCTGCAACGTTCATTCGTTCTTTCACTGGAAGGGCTGCCAATCTGGTTCTTATATCAAGAAGTCTGTCGAGAGGTATTCTATGAAGATGTATTTTTTCCCTCGAATAGGTTTTGAGATGTAAATCAAGAGAAGCAAGGGTTGAAAAAGTCCCTGCCGTTCCTACGAAGCACGTCTTCTTCTCAACTTGATTTCCGATATCCTTTTTCAAAATCTCTACAGAAGAGAAGATATCTCTGTTCAAGGCCGAGAGATCTGTCTCTGAGACAGGATCGGTCTTGATACAATTTTCAAGAAGTTTGATGACACCAATGGGGATGCTCCCCATGCCGACGGGATTCTTACCCCTGCAGAATATCCATTCAGTGCTGCCGCCTCCTATGTCCATTATGAGTAAAGAATGATACATATTCAGTACTGATTCGGGAAACGATAAAAGCACTCCCTTCAAGGTGAGTTCAGCCTCTTTTTCACCCGATATAACGTTAATAGAGATACCCGTGTCAGCAAGCACCTTTTCAATGAACACCTTTGAGTTGAATGCCTCCCTCAAAGCACTTGTAGCAACAGCTCTTACAATCTTTACTCCGTTACGTTCAATGAGAGAAGAAAATTCTTTCAGCACTGCTACCGAGGCATCAACGCGGTCATCCCTGAGGACTCCGGACCGGGTGATTCCCTCGGCTAATCGCGTAATCCTCCTCTCATAGACTATATGCTCAATCCTGCCGTTCTTGCAATTACCTATAAGGAGTCTTATCGTGTTGGATCCTGCGTCTATGGCAGCAGATAACGGCATATATTATATGAATCTCCCTCGCAAACTTTTGTCAAGTGATTTTCAGCATAAGAAATGCGAATAACTAAGAAAACAGATATCAAATAGGCTACTGTAACCCATAACCGACCAAGGGCAAATCATGAAATTTTCTTAAGGAGAAAACGACGTTTGGTTATTTGCTAATTGAGTCATTCATGATTACCTGATAATTCCAATGTGGTTATTTAGGCACTTTTTAAAAATATCTTGATTTTTCCAGATCGTCAGTTATAATATTGGCAAACCTTTTATGGTATAATGTGGCCTAAGATTCATGGAAATTTGATGAAAGGAGGTGACAGTTAATGAAAAAGTTTTTAGTAATACTTTTATCGCTGATGCTGTTAGTATCTTTCTCTCTCAGCGTTGGCTGCAAGAAGGCAGAGACACCACCGCCAACACCAGAGAAACCGGCGGTTGAGGCACCAGCGCCAGCGCCTACACCAGAACAGGCTCCGGCAGAGAAGCCGGCTGAGGCACCAACACCAGCACCGGAAAAACCAGCTAAAAAATAGTAAGTGGATTTTTAGAGTCTCAGGGATGGGTAATACCCATCCCTGAGTTTTTTTTCGGCATTTACCGAAGTAAGACATATCATATCTGATTATTTCCCCAAGATCTGTAAATACCGTGCAATTCCGTTTCTTGTTATCAAGCCAATAACATTATTATCTTCTGTTACCGCTATCCTTCCCTTATCTTTGGTTATCATCAATTCCAGGGCTTTCATAACGTCATCTTCGGGTGATACTTCCCAATCCACCTGGTGAGGGATTAAGACATTCGATACCTTTACCTTCGTCCAGTCTTCCCTCGGAATATTCTTGATCTCCTTAAGAGTAATGATACCGAGAAACTTGCCATCCGCAAAGACCGGGAATCCACCATAGCCATATCTCAGAAAATAGTCATTTACCGCATCATAAACGGTAAGCGATGAATTGAGTATTACCATATTTTTCACCATGACGTCCCTGACCTTCAGGCCGGAAAGATTCTCCTGAAGATTTGCCTGTTGATAGCTCGCCTGAGCTACTGTGTAAAGAAACCAGCCTATAAAGGTAAGCCATAATCCTCCTGGAAAGCCTGTAAAAAAAGAGAATAAACCAAATATAATAAAAAAAAGAGCTATCTTCCTCCCCACACTGGATGCCGTCCTCGTGGCATAGAAATAATCCTTTGTTCTTCCCCATATGATTGATCTTAATACTCTTCCGCCATCCATGGGAAAACCCGGGACAAGATTGAAAACACCAAGAACAAGATTAATTCGCGCAAGCCACCAAAAAAGCGCTTTCGTTCCGGGACTTGCAACTGCAGCATAGAAGAGGAGAAAGACTCCAGACAGAATAAAACTTGAGAGAGGTCCTGCGATGGCAATCTTGAATTCTGCCTTTGGAGTAGGTGGCTCACCCTTCATCTGGGCAACGCCGCCAAAGATAAAGAGGGTGATACCCAGTATTCTTATCTTGTACTTCAAAGATACAAAGGAGTGTGCAAGTTCGTGAAATGTAACGGAAACCAGTAGAAGAAAGGCTCCGATGGCACCCTTAGTCCAGTAAGATGCTGAAGGTAATTCAGGGGTTTCCCTGGGAAAATAGTAGGTTGACAGAGACCATGTTATCAGACCAAAGACAATGAGCCATGAAAAATGAACCCTTATAGGGATCCCCCATATCGTTATTAGTTTCCATGACCCGTGAACGAACGAGCTGTTCATAGCGCTCCTTCCGCTAACTTAATGATAGTTAAGATTGATCAAAATGTCCACATGGAATTGACTCTTTGTCGTATTTGTATTAAGCTAAAAAAATTCTTTAAGGGAGGACTTTATGGACAAAGATGCTACAAGGATAATGAGCGCGTTTCTGTTGGGTGGACTAATCGGAGCGACCGTTGCCCTTCTCTATGCGCCAAAATCAGGGCGTGAGACGAGAAAAGATCTCTCAAAAGCTGCAAAACGTGTGAAAAGGGGCGCTGCCGATCTGGTTGAAGATATAACCGAGAGCGTTGCAAACTTTACAAGTGAGATGAAAGACAAGGCAGCCGATATCGCAGAACGGGGAAGGGAATTGTCTGAGGATGCGAGAAAAGAAATAGCAGCAACTCTCGAACACGGTCAGAAAGCGCTTGAAAAACAGAGGAAGAGGATCGTCGACGCTCTCGGTCTCTAAGCGTTACAGGGAGAACGAACTCGCTCTGCCGCTCTGAAAACAGACATCAGTTTTAGGCTGATTATTTTTTCGATGTCTTCTTTTTTGCTGCTGGTTTCTTCTTCGGAGCAACTTTCTTTTTGCTCACCTTCTTTGCAACTTTCTTTACTGCTTTCTTTTTTGTTTCTGCAGGGGTCTTCTCAACAGAAGAAACCTCCACCACCGCCATCCCGCAACAATAAATGGGGCTCAATTGAGCTCCCGATGTCGGGGATACAACAACCTCAGTACCGCAACGATCACATTCATAGGTAATCATGATTACTTTTGCCATAACATTTCCTCCTTTTAGTAGAGCAGTTTCAATTATTATAGTAATTTTATTCTTAATGTCAAATTTATAATGAACTGCAGTTGACAATTCAGGGACGATATAGAGAAGATTAAGGAGATAAAAGAAGAAATAGCAAGGCTTGTCCTTGAGATGAAAACTTTCATGACATTAAGAAAATAAGAAGTGGGAAATGTATCACCAAAAAAAATTACTGAATGCATCCGGTGTGGGACGTGCTGTCTTAAAGGCGGTCCGGTTCTCCATCACGAGGATAAAAAAATCCTTCGTGCAGGACATATAGGATATCAGCATTTAGTAACCATCAGGAAGGGCGAGCCGGTACTCAATCCCCTGACAGGAAAGCTTGAATCCTCTCAGAAAGAACTGATAAAGGTTATGGGAAAAGACGAAAACTGGTCCTGTTTCTTTTATGACAAAGAAGATTCTTCCTGTAAGATTTATGCAGACCGTTTATTGGAATGCCGTCTTCTGAAATGCTGGGATACTGCTGAACTTGTATCGGTCATCGGAAAAGATACAATTGAACGGGCTGATATTATCAACCCTGACGATCCAATCAGGTGGATCATAGAGACCCATGAGAAGAAATGTCCCTATGACGGGGTGGAAAACTTAATCCTTACCTTATCCAAAGAATCAGATAAATCTGAAACCCTTGCGGAACTGACTGAACTCGTCCATAAAGACCTGGCCATCCGCCACTATGCCTTTTCAGAGCTGGGATTGAAGACAGACTTCGAATTTTTTATTTTTGGACGTCCTCTCTCTAAACTTCTGAGCGACCGCGGGATAACTGTACATGTAAAGAAATCGAAAGGCTCATCTCTCAAAGAATCCTGAGAGACAAGAGGTTAGTTGAATGATGTCGTCAACGCCTATTCATAATCACAAAAAAGACTCCGAACTAAATGACCTTGAAATAAAAACTATGTATTATGTTTTTCATTCTGGACCGGTCTTCATAAAGAAGCTGGCTACAAGGCTGAATGAGGATATTCAGACCGTACAAAAGAACATTGAGACTCTCCAACACAAGGGATATCTGGAGAGGGTAACAGGAACTCTGGTTGACTACAGAATAAACAGGAGAAACAAGGTTACCAAACACCGAAACCATACCTATTATGATCTCACCCGGAAAGGCAGACTCTTCATGCGTCATTTCAACGGCACAGTGGAAGTCAACCTGAAGCCTCCTTACAAACAGGTCTGATGATTGATAAGGAAAAGATACTCGACACAGTCACAGAAAGACTTGAAAATCTGCCGGTAGGCCACTACCTGGATTTACGGACTTATAAACGCAATAGATCAGTCATCATCGTTAAGCAGAGTGAAAATAATTTGCTCATTATTGAAGATGGTTTTTCAAAAGAAAAATTCTGCATAAATTCAGAAAAACTGAAAAAATTGTTGACTACTCTTTTGCGTAAAGAGTTTCACCGAAGTCATAAAATCAGGCTCTATGTTATGGGAAAGTTTACGGGAGAGAAAACCCCAACGCGAAAGATTCTTTAAAAAACTAATATCGATTCTGATTTGCATTCTAATACAGACTACACCCCTCTTTAGCCTCCCCTTACTAAGGGGAGGTTTGGTGGGGTTAAAGATATTCCATCCTCACTTGACATATACTCATAACACAGGCTCACATACCGGATTTCTTATCGTCCCTCATACCCTGCCCGGAGATAACTTTTTGCGCATAGCCAAAGCCATCATCAACCACCATTTAAAACACAGCAAAAGCAAAATGGAATCATATGCAATTGATTTTCTTGAGAGTTAGGCAAAAACAATATTATTCTTTTTAGAAAAGGAGTTTCCCAGAAGTCATATATAATCAGAATCAGGCCATATG
>JBGPPR010000041.1:0-7353 GCA_041488675.1 Thermodesulfovibrionia bacterium | reverse complement strand
TAATGAGGATACATGCTGAGCGCAACAAACTTCTTGACGCCGTCCCTGGAGATTTCAGGCACCACCTCCTCTATAAGCGGATGCCAGTACCGCATCGCGATGTAGACTTTAAACTTCAATCCTGTCACCCTCTCCCTTGCCCTCCCCCCTCGAGGGGGAGAGATGGGTGGGGGAGGCTCCAACCCTTTGACCGCTGATTGCCGACTGTCGATGGCTGACTGTTCACTGTTGTCTTCTGACTCCCCATGGGTCGCAGACTGACTGCCGACTCCTGACTCTTTATTTAGTGCCGTCTCCAGGGCTGCTGCCTGTGCCTTCGTAATATCGAGAATCGGAGATCTGCTCCCGATAAGGCTGTAGATTCTCTCGGTCTTCTTCGAGCGGAGATTCGCTATGAGCCATGCTAAAGGTTTCTGAAGGAACGGAGGTCCGAGTTGGATGATTTTTCGGTCAGAAAAGAGGTTGTAGAGGAATGGCCTCACTGCCCGGAGGGAATCAGGTCCACCGAGGTTCAAGAGTACTACACCAATAATCACTTTTTCAGTCTCACCCAAATCGGTCCTGACGTTGGGACTCCCTCTGGATTTTCTGCAATTTCCTTGAAATTCCTCGCAATCAATTGTAAGAAATTTACCCTTCAGATGTCTATAACAAAGAGCGTCTTGGGAACCAAATTCATTGATATTTATTACAAACTTTGATATATTCTTCGTTAAGGCAAAATTTTGAAATGCCTCAGATACTTTCAAGTCTTGCTCACGTAAAGGAGAATTTCTTATGTTAAAGCGTTATCTCTTAGCCCCCGGCCCAACACAGGTTCCCTCAGAGGTTCTGCTCTCAATGGCAATGCCTATCATACATCACAGGTCGCCGGATTTCCTACCGGTTCTCGATTCTGCGAAGAAAGGTCTTCAGTGGCTGTATCAGACAGGAAATGATGTACTCATTCTTTGCTCAACCGGCACCGGTGGAATGGTTGGAGCTGTGAATAACTTCTTTAACCAGGGAGACAAGGTTCTTGTCATAAATGGCGGCAAATTCGGAGAGCGCTGGACAAAGATATGCAAGTCCTACGGCCTGAACGTTGATGAAATTATTCTTGAGTGGGGTTATTCCATAAGACCTGAAATGGTTGAAGAAAGACTGAAAAAGGATCAGGAGATAAAGGGAGTTTTTGTGCAGGCTTCAGAGACCTCAACAGGCGTTTATCATGACGTGCAAAGCCTTGCGTCCATTGTAAAGAGATATGAAAATACCTTGCTCATTGTCGACGCTATCAGTGCGCTTGCAGCGCACGACCTGAGAACGGATGATTGGGGGATTGATATTATGGTGGGAGGTTCACAAAAAGGACTGATGCTCCCTCCGGGCATTGCTTTTGTCAGCGTGAGTGACAAGGCGTGGGAAAAGGCAAAGACCTCAAAGCTGCCGAGGTTCTACTTTGACTTCAAGAAAGAACGTGAAAACCTCGCCAAAAACCAGACAAACTTCACTTCACCTGTTACGCTCATCATTGGATTGAATGAAAGCCTGAAGATGTTACAGGCAGAGGGACTGGAGAATGTGTTCAACAGACATGAGAAACTTGCCCGTACCACAAGAAAAGCAGTTCAGGCCCTTGGATTGGAACTCTATGCGAAGGAATCTCCGTCAAATGCCGTTACAGCCATCATGACGCCTCCGGGAATAGACGGGCAGGCAGTATATAAAAATCTTCGGGAAAAATACGGTATCACAGCGGCCGGCGGACAGGACCAGGCAAGGGGGAAAATCTTCAGGATTGCCCACTTGGGTTATGTAGACAAATTTGATGTCATAATAGCAATCGCGGGCATCGAGATGGTATTGAAGGGAATGGGCCATCCTGTTCAACTTGGAACAGGTGTTGCAGTTGCTGAAGAACTTTTAATGGAATAACCGTGAGGATCATATGAAGGTACTCATTAGCGATAACATTTCTACAAAAGGCATAGAGATTCTCAAAAAAGCAGGGCTTGATGTTGATGTAAAGACGGGAATGAAACCTGAGGAATTAATGGCTGTCATCGGAGATTATCATGGTCTCGTTGTAAGGTCTGCAACAAAGGCAACTTCAAAGATAATAGACGCCGCTTCAAACCTGAAGGTCATTGGACGGGCAGGTTCAGGACTCGATAATGTTGACGTCATAGCAGCAACAAAAAAGGGAATTGTCGTGATGAATGCACCCGGCGGAAACACAATCACTACAGCGGAACACTCCTTTGCTCTCATGTGTTCCATGGCACGACAGATACCGCAGGCCACAGCTTCAATGAAAGAAGGCAAATGGGAGAAAAAACGGTTCATGGGTGTTGAGCTCTTCAACAAAACCCTTGGTGTCATCGGCATTGGAAATATCGGAAGTCAGGTTGCAAGGAGGGCACAGGCCTTTGCAATGAATGTCATCGCCTATGACCCCTTCCTGAGCGAAGACAAAGCAAAGGAAATGGGCGTTGAAAAGGTCGATCTTTACGAACTCTTCAGGCGCTCTGACTTTATTACAATTCACACCCCTATAACCGCAGAAACGCGAAACATGATCAATAAAGAGACACTCAGAATAATGAAAAATGGTGTAAGGATCATTAATTGCGCAAGAGGCGGCATCATAAATGAAAAAGACCTCTACGACGCCCTTCTTGAAGGCAAAGTTGCAGGCGCTGCCCTCGATGTCTTTGAGAAAGAACCTCCGGAGAACAACCCCTTACTCAGTCTTGGCAGTGTGGTTTCTACTCCACATCTTGGCGCTGCCACGGAAGAGGCACAGGAAAACGTTGCCATTGCGATAGCAGAACAGATAGCCGATTACCTCGTACAGGGGACCATACGAAATGCGGTTAACTTCCCATCCATCCCCGCAGACCAGGTGGCACGGCTTCAGCCATACATCAACTTGTCAGAGAAACTCGGGCTCTTCTCAGCTCAGATATTTGAAGGAGGCGTTACGGAGATAACGATCGAATTTCGGGGAGAGGCGTCGGAGATTGATACCGCTCCCGTAAAGATAGCAGCTGTCAAGGGTTTTCTCAGTCCGATTCTGGAAGCCACAGTAAACTTTGTGAATGCGCTTTTCATTGCAAAGGAACGCGGTATAGAGGTCAAAGAGACGAAGAGCGCTGATGCAGGTGATTACCAGAGTATGGTTGCGATGCAGATAAGGGCAAAGGATAGGGAGAGCTATATTGCGGGAACGCTCTTCAGCAAAAAGGACCCTCGTATTATAGCTGTTGACGGTTTTAAGATTGAGATTGTACCCGAAGGTGAACTCCTCTTTATTTATAACAATGATAAACCAGGCGTCATCGGGAATATAGGCACGCTCCTTGGCAAGAACAAGATCAATATCGCAAGGATGCAATTTGGAAGAGAGGCCCCCGGAGGGAGAGCGATTTCTGTTGTGACCATTGATAGCCCTGCCACACCGGGCATCATAGAAGAAATAAAACGCCTTCCGAATGTCCTTTCCCTCAAGCGAATAGTGCTGTAAGTGAGATCAACCATGGCCAATGTTGTCATAGTGGGTGCACAGTGGGGAGACGAAGGCAAAGGAAAAATCGTTGATTACCTTTCTGAGAAGGCAGATGTAATAGCACGATACCAGGGCGGCAATAACGCAGGTCATACGGTAGTAGTCAATAATGAAAAATTCATCCTCCATTTGATCCCTTCAGGAATACTGCGCAAAAACAAGACGTGCATTATCGGCAATGGCGTAGTCGTTGACCCTGCATCCCTCATAGAGGAGATTAAAAAGCTGAAAAAAAGAGGAGTCAAGGTTGATAAGAACCTCTTATTAAGTAAGAATGCGCACCTCATCATGCCTTATCACAGAGCAATAGACAGGGAAAGCGAACGCTGCAGAGGCAAAAAGAATATTGGTACGACCGGGCGGGGTATAGGTCCTGCATATGCAGATAAAATGGCAAGGAGAGGCATAATGGTAGCAGACCTTCTTTATCCCGGAACACTGAAGGAAAAGCTGAGCGCAAACCTTCCTGATATCAATTTCCTCCTTGAGAAGCGCTACAAGGTTTCCGGTTTCAAGCTCGAAGATATTTACAGAGAATACACGGGTTATGCAAGAAAACTTTCTGCTTATATCGCTGATACGGACATCATCATCAATAAAATGATTTCTCAAAACAAAAAGGTGCTCTTTGAAGGTGCGCAGGGAACCCTTCTCGACGTGGACCATGGCACCTATCCCTATGTCACGTCTTCAAGCGCCGTAGCCGGTGGTGTATGTACGGGTCTCGGTGTAGGACCTACCAAAATATCAAAGGTTCTTGGGGTAGTCAAGGCTTATACAACGCGGGTTGGCAGCGGGCCTTTCCCAACGGAAATAAAAGACGCACTCGGCGAAGAAATAAGGGAAAAGGGTGGAGAATACGGCGCGACGACAGGAAGGCCGAGAAAATGCGGTTGGCTGGATATGGTCGTACTCCGACATTCGGCAAGAGTAAACGGGTTTACAGGAGTAGCGATGACAAAGCTTGATGTCCTTGACGGTCTGAAGACAATAAGAATATGTACCTCTTATAAGTACAGGGGAAAGATATATAGGGAGTTCCCGAAAGAAATCAGCATCATTGAGGGCTGCGTTCCTATCTATGAAGAGGTAAAAGGTTGGAGTTCAAGCACCGTTGGAATAACAGACCTCAGCAACCTGCCGCAAGCGGCAAAGGCGTACATAAAGAAGATTGAGTCACTTCTAAGTGTTGAGATTCAATTGATCTCAACAGGCCAGAAGCGAGATGAAATCATTCAGATCAAAAACATCTTTTAATGCTATCAATTGTCAAAGGCCTTAAAAGTTATTTGAGATCTTTGGTTGTTTTTTTGTCATGCCGGCTTGTCCGGCATCCTTCTTTAAGAAAGATTCCCGACAAGCGGGAATGACAGACACCCCTTAAACAAAGTACGCTATGAATAAGAGGAAGCACCAGCGATTTACCAAAAGACTTGAGGCCAAATTCATTGCTGACGGAGAAAGCTTTATAGGTATAACAAGCAATCTGTCCGAAAGCGGTCTCTTCATAAGAACGAAAAGAGGTTTACCCCCTGATAGCATAGTTGGCATTGAACTGACCATGCCGGATGGTAAGGTATCGCGTCTTAAGGGTATCGTGAAAAGAACGGCAAAGGGTCCCCTGTTAACCAAAAATGGTATGGGTGTTTCCCTCCTAAAAAAAGATGAAACCTACACAAATTATCTAAAATCACTTGCCGAATAAGAGAAATGTCTAACAATTGATCTCAAAGATCCTGAACATTCTCTACCCTTCAAATTGTCCTGCCTGCGGTAACGCCTCTGATGTATTTCATCATTCACCGATTTGTGCATCCTGTTGGTCGGGAATAAGACAGTATTCCGGTCCATCATGTAAGATCTGTGCAGTGCCCTTTGCATCAGAATACGGACAAGTGTGCGGACAATGTCTCAAGAAGTCGCCCCCCTTTTCTAAGGTTCTGAATTACGGCCTTTATGAAGGGGTGCTTTCAGAGGCGATTAATCACCTAAAGTTTTATGGCGTAAAAAGACTTGCAAAACCTCTCGGTGGTTTATTATGTACATTCGAATTTTCCGGGTTGGATGGCATAGTTCCGGTGCCGTTGAGCACGAGACGACTGAGAGAAAGGGGTTTTAATCAGTCCCTCCTCATTGCAAGAGTGATATCCAGGAAATTTCATGTCCCTCTTTTGATGGATAATCTCATGAAGATAAAGGAAACACCTCCACAAATAGGTTTGTCTGCAAAAGAAAGATTGTTAAACCTTAAAAATGCCTTCGGTGTAAAAGGAAATATAAGCGGCTTCAGTCTCCTCCTCGTTGATGACGTGATGACAACAGGAGCCACAGTGACAGAGTGTTCCAAAGTGCTTATGAAAGCCGGGGCAAAGGAGGTGACCGTCCTTACCCTTGCCAGGACAAGTATGATGTGATGGAGTATTCTGAATTACGCAAGATCATTAATAACTGTGGTGGCTTTATGCTAAATTATTAAAGCACGATGACGGACATTGATTCATTCAGAGAAGAACTGCAGTCGCTCATCTCGAAATTCGAAAAGGACAAGAATTACTATCTCTCCAAGGGTTATCTTGAGGCACAGGTAAGGCTCGATTTCATAAACCCCTTTTTCAACGCCCTCGGCTGGGACATAGAAAACAGGGCACAGAAACCCCCTCACGAAAGAGATGTCATTGTAGAGCTTTCCCCTGAAACAACCAAAAGACCTGATTATAATTTCCGCATAAACGGTGTCACAAAGTTTTTTGTCGAGGCAAAACCCCCTTCAGTTGTCCTTGATGACGTAAACCATATTCTTCAAGCGAAGTCATACGCATGGTCAACCAAGGCGGTTTATTTTGTAATCCTGACGGATTTTGAAGAGTTCAGGCTTTATGACGCATCCTTAAAGCCAAATCCAAAATTCCCGAATGAAGGCTTAATATCCGAACTCACATATACGAATTATCTCGAAAACATCGAAAAGCTCTGGGAGCTATCAAGGGAAAGAGTTCGACAGGGTTCATTGGAAGCGCTTCTACCCAGAGATACGAAGAGCAAGAGGCTGCGCATACCGCCGGACAAATCTTTCCTTGAAGATTTGACATTGTGGCGCACAGAGCTTGCCAAAGATATTCACAAAAGAAATTTAGCATTTGATATAAAACTTCTGAATGATGTCGTTCAGAAACTCCTTGACCGCATTATTTTCATCCGCATAGCAGAAGACAGGAAAATCAGACCTGACAGGGATTTGTGGGAGATTGTTGCCCAATGGAAAGAAGAAGGCAAACGAAAACAGATCATGACACATCTCGTGGAACTGTTTCACGAGGTGAATGATGACCTGAACGGAGACATCTTTAAGCGGCACGCCTGTGAAACGGCAGTTGTAGACTCAGGTCTTCTATCTGACATTATCGAAAGTCTGTATTTCCCGAAAAGTCGTTATCGCTTTGATGCAATCGGAGTCGAACTGCTTGGAAGCATTTATGAACGCTATCTCGGGAGCACAATAAGAGTAACGCCTCAAAGGGTCAAGGTCGAAGAAAAGCCGGAAGTAAGAAAAGCAGGAGGCGTTTATTATACGCCGAAATATATTGTTGATTATATTGTCAAAAATACAGTCGGCAAAATTGTTGAGGGAAAAACTCCGAGACAGATTGAAAAGATAAGAATCCTCGATCCTGCCTGCGGCTCAGGTTCATTCCTGCTCGGTGCATATCAATACCTGATTGACTACCATCTCAAATACTACCGTGAACACCCGAAAGAAGCTCAGACCCTACATCTCTTTCCATATTACAAAATGAGCCCTGAGG
>JBGPPR010000040.1:0-7408 GCA_041488675.1 Thermodesulfovibrionia bacterium | reverse complement strand
GAAAAAAAGGCAATGGGCAGGCACTCAGGATCTGCAATATTCTCTGTGAACCAACATGTCTTTGTCTTCATCTCGTCATGGAATCGTGTCAAGGCAACATCATAGAGGTGTAAATACTCCTGGTCACTTATTGTCGATTCCATAACTCGTCGCGGAAGTTCTGACAGCGTCTTCACCGGGTTATGACCGCTCTCTTTCCATGCAATCCTGTCCAGCATTTTAAAGAGAATTCTTGCCGCCGGATGCCAGCTCCACCACAGGTTATATGCCAGGTCTCTCAGGCCTGATACCCTGTCAGGGATACCCTGATAATTGTCCTTGGAAATCATTTCGTCTTTTCCCCCTCGCCACCTCTTTCATACGGAATAGGTATGTACTGGACAGAGGGACGCTGTTGCATAGTCTGGGGAAAGAGGTCCATAAGTTGATAAATCTCCTCAGGGTTAAAAGACGCCATTCACAATCCGAATTTTTTGAAGATATAGTATTTCGGGAGATCGATACCAACGATAAAGAGAGCTGAAAATCCTAAAAGAAAGAAAACCTGGTTTACCTGGAGTGGTGACATCACAACACCATATATACCTAAGAATATAAATCCTGTGAGGGTTGCTGTTGTGGACATAATCAATGCGGTGCCGGGCCAGGATGACCAGAAGTGTCTTCTCTCTCGCACAATGAATACCCTGAACTGACTTGTAAATACGAGCAGAAGCATTGTGAACGTTTGCAGTTCCTCCCATGTTAAACGGTAATAACGGATACCGATCCCGATTGCAACAGCACCCTCACCAATTAAGAGTATTCCTATTATAAACGATGCAATGGTGATACTTTTCATATCCCACTTGTTTGGATTCGTTGTGTACTTCACATTATCGGTTGACAGCGACATTGTTACAAAATCATTCGCGAATACAAGGAGGGTCATACCCAGGAGGGAGAGAACCGTCCTTTGAAACAAGAGGAATCCCATGGCAAGCAACCCGATAAATTGGACAACCTTGACAACCTTATTGATGACCCAGGATAACATCCTCTGATATGTCTGCCTGCTTATTTTTATTGCATCGATAATTACACGTATGCCCGGTTCCGTTAGAACCATACTCGCTGATGCCTTTGCCACATCCGTTGAATTACTGACCGCTATCCCCATTTCTGCCTGCTTCAATGCCGGCGCATCATTGACGCCGTCGCCGGTCATTCCTACCATATGTCCTCTTGACTGCAAGAGTTTCACTATCCTGTATTTGTCCTCCGGATATATCTCAGCAAAACCGTCACTCTGTCCAACAATGGTTATCTGTTCGTCCTCGCTTTTGTTCTCAAGATCAACCATACGAATAATGTTGTGGCCGATTCCAACCTGATAAGATATTTCTTTTGCTATTGCCATATTATCTCCCGTCAGCATCAGCGGCTTTATCCCGAGTTTTCTTGCCTCTTCAATCATGATCTTTGAGTCCGGCCTCGGAGGGTCAGCAAGTGCTAATAATCCAACAAATCTGAGATTCGTGAGATCATCCCCTTCTGACATAGCAGTTGCCAGCGTTCTATATCCTTTGTGTGATAAATCATCAATAATGCGGTCTGCCTCCTGGCGGGTTTCCCTATCTAATCCTTTGCTCAGAGACATCACGACTTGTGCCGCACCCTTCATGACTTTGAATTGCCTTCCCGCTTCTTCGACAACTGCCTCTGTTCTCTTCAATGATGGGTCGAAAGGAGTATAGGAGATTTGCTTATATGAATTCTTCGGAATACCATGGAGGCTTGCATGATCTATTACAGCGCTATCAATGACATCAATGCTCGCTGCATTGGACGCCAACCATGCTGTTTTTATCGTATCCTCCTTGGTATATCCCGGAAAAGGTATACTGTCGGCGACAGACAATTTGTTCTGCGTTATAGTACCTGTTTTGTCAAGACAAATGACATCTATCGAAGCGGCATCCTCGACAGAATCGAGCCGGGTGACGAGCACTTTTTTCCTGACGAGCTCCATTGCGCCTACAGCCTGAACAATAGTAAGGACAGCGGGAAGGGCTACGGGTACCGCACCCATGAGGAAGATCACAGCAAGGGTGACTATTGTTACAAGGTGTTTTGATATATTTGTGAGAACGCCGTAGATCAAAACAAGTAATAATGCACCCATTGCCAAATACATCGTGTATCTTATTATCGATGTCATGACTTCCATCTGATGGGACTTGGGCCTGGCTATTTTTACCAGTTCAGCAGTTTTGCCGAAGAATGTATTTGTTCCGGTATTGACAATGAGACCGAGCGCCTCTCCACGTCTTACCATGGAGCTTGAGTAAACAATATCTGATTCTTGCTTATCAACCGGCAGGGATTCCCCCGTAAGCGCTGATTCATCGACAGAAAGCCCACCATGTACGATTTTGATGTCGGCCGGCATGATTTCTCCAAGTCTTACGGAAATGATATCCCCGGGCACAAGAATCCAGGCATCCTGCATTTTCCATTGTCCATCCCGTAACACCTTTGCCCGAATAGCCAACTTTTTCTTCAGGAGTTCAACTGCTTTTTGAGAACCAAGGGAATGCATGTGTCCGATAATCGCGTTGATTGTCAAGAGGACAAAAATTGTTATAGTTTCAAAGTGGTGCCCCAGTACCAATGAAAGTCCCATCGCCAGTTCCAATAGCCACGGCATAGGACCCCAATAACGCAGTAAGAATTCACGGAGATGATTCTTTTTTTCCTCCGGTATTTCATTTCGTCCAAATATTGTGAGCCGATTTGTGGCCTCCGACTCAGGAAGGCCATCGGTCGGGGTTTCCAGGCCGACAAGGGTTTGCTCTATAGGAATATCTTTGTATTCAGACGTATTTCTGAATTTAAAACCGGGTTTCATAAATATGTAATAGAAGATCCCTTGAAAAAATTATGAGGTCCCTGAGAATGTTTGAGGAATAGCAAGAGTGCAGTAATCCACCTATTCCCCCCTTTAGTAACCCCTCTTAATCCCCTCTTGGTAAGGGGGGACATAGGGGGAGTGAGGGGGGAATAGAAAATTTTTCGGACAAATATTATACCCTTCCTTTATTTTGTGGAGAATATGTATTAAACCAGACCTGGGCGTTCTTTTTTCAGTGATTGTCCCTTTCTTTTCGGGGTCATGATGACTTCTGTTTTGCTTTTTGCCGGCGATGCATGCTGGGCCGTGACAATCTTTTCTGCCCGAAACCAGTCATCAAGATCGTGTCCATTAATCATTCCTCTCTGGACATAGAGGTCAAAGGCTATCTTTTCTACCTCGTCCTGAAAATTATTTCTTTTATCCATAGCTTGCCTCCTTATGGGAGTATTTTATTTTGGAGATTGTTCAATCCGTAGGTTATTTGTACCATAGAAGAAAAAATAAAGGTATCAGTCTTTGGCTGATTTTTTTGTAGGAGTTTTGCCTACTCCGTTGTCCATATTTATCCTATAAGCATCATGAAAGGGGCGCCGGGACGTATCTGACGCAAATAGTCTCTTCGGGCAGAAGGCATGTAATCCTCGTGGATCAGTCTATCCCCGCTTCCTTCAGGTTTGCTACGACAACGAGAATATAATCTTCAGGGTGAAGGTACTTCTTTGCTGCGCGCAACACGTCTTCAGATGTTACAGAATTGATCAGGGAGGAATATTTGTCAAAATAGTCAAGGCCGAGATGGTAATATTCGAGTTGCACAAGAAAGCCGGCCAGTTTCATCTGGGTATCAAAGCGCATGGGAAAACTGCCGACAAAATATTTTTTTGCTCCTTCGAGTTCTTTTTCAGTGACCGGTACTTCCCGGATCAGCTTCAATTGATGCAAGGCAATATCAATAGCCTCTCCGGCAGATGGATTCTTTGTCTCGATGATGACCTGAAAGGAGCCCGGGAATTTGCCTGCATCAAAAAAACTCGTGACTGAGTAAGCGAGACCTCTTTTGTTCCTTATTTCTTCCAGCAATCGTGAGGCAAAACCTCCTCCACCCAAAATATAGTTCATGACGGTAAGAGTATAATAATCAGGATTCTCTCTGCTTATTCCTGCCTGGCCGAGAATTATGTTTGCCTGGGATATATTTCTGTCTATTTTCACGACCTCCGGTCCTTTTGCAAATTGCGTTACGACTTCCTCTCTTTGAATTTTGGCGGCAGGCCATTCTGTGAGGCACGGGATAAGCTTCTCTTTTATGTCATCAACAGTGATGTCCCCTACGATTGACATGATGGCATTGTTGGGATGGTAATATGCCTCATAGAATTGGCTGACTTCTTCCCTCGTTAGTTTTGATAATGAATCCTTTGTGCCCTCGACGGGATGTCCGTAAGGGCTACCCAGGAAAAGGGCTTTACGGAATGACTTCTCCGCAACTTCCATGGGCTTTTGTTCAGCAGACTTAATGGCGCCAAGTGTTCTTTGTATTTCCCTCTCAAGCTCGTTCTTGGGAAAGGTGGGCCGCATGAGCACCTCGGTGAGAAGATTGAATCCTTTGAACAAATCTTTTTTCAAAATCCGAAGGGTGAGAACAGTATAATCTCTGCTACACGAAGTATCGAGAGAAGCGCCCATGAAGTCAAGTTCTTCATTGAGTTAAGTAATCGTATGTTTGAACGTTCCGAGAAGAAGGCTGTTTGAGGTCAGGTTGGCCAGGCCTTCCTTCCCGACAGGATCCAGCCGTGAGCCTGAATTAATGAGGATCTGAATCGTGACTAACGGAAGAGAATGCTCTTCGCTCACAAGGAGGACGAGCTGATTAGGAAGATCTATTCTCTGTATCGGCGGCATGGCATGAACAGCCTGTCCTGACTGAGTAGTCCAGAACAGAAAAAAAAGAAGAATGCAAAGAAATGATTTTTTCTTCATCAAGCCTTCCTATCGTATCATCCTTTCTCTAAGGGGCGTTGTAGTGCTCAAGGGTTTCTTCTCTTCGTGAGGGATTGGAATCAGAATCCCTACAGTCCTATTATCAGGAATCAGGTATGTATTGGCTACGCGCAGAATGTCTTCAGGAGTAATTTTTCGAATAGAGGGAAGGTAATCATCGATGTTTCTCCAGCTCGAAACAATCTCATGCTGGGCAAGGAGCATGGCCTGGAAGAAACGCGAGTCCTGACCGTAAACAAAGTTTGCCTCTATCTGGTTCTTTGCCTTTTCGATCTCGTGCTCCTGGACGGGCTCTTTTTGCAGACGTTCAATCTCATGATTCAAAGCGTTTTCTACCTCCTCTACTTGCTTGTCCGGCAATGGTTCGGCAGAAAGGGAGAAAAGATAAGGATCGTGGGAAAGAAGAGAATTGTCTGCGTTAGCTTCAATGACGAGCCTTTTTCCCAAAACGAGGTTTTGGTAAAGTATCGAACTCTTCCCGCCGGAGAAAATTGCCGCAATCACCTCAAGTACGTAGCTATCAGAGTTTTTTAAGTTTGGGATATGATAGCTCATGACTATGTACGGGAGTTCTGCCTCCCTCTTAACGAAAACTCTCCGCTCGCCGTTCTGAAGTGCATCTATGTCTTTTTTCTGATCCGGCGCTGTTCCACCGGGTATCGGACCGAAGGCCTTCTCTATCCTGCTCAGAAGGTCGTCTCTGTCAAAGTCTCCTACCACGACAAGGAAGGCATTAGCAGGGTTGTAATATTTCTGGTAGTGGGCTTTCACATTATCAAGGGTAAATCTTTCTATATCTTCTTTCCAGCCTATGGTAGGCCAGTGATATGGAGATGTCTGGAATGCCGTTGCATTCATCTGTTCCATTAGGTAGGACTTGGGATTGTCCACAGTGCGAAGTCTTCTTTCCTCCATCACCACCATGCGTTCTGTCAGAAAGTCCTTTTCTTTAAGGCTGAGGTTCTGCATCCGGTCAGACTCCAGATCGATCCCTATCTGTACCTTGTCAACGCTCAAAGTTTCGAAATAGGCGGTAAAGTCATTCGAAGTAAAGGCATTGCTATTGCCTCCGTTCTCCTGGATAATTTTTGAAAACTCTTCAGGGGCAATCTTTTCCGTTCCTTTGAACATCATATGTTCGAGCATGTGAGAAAGACCTGTTTTCCCCCATTCTTCATTCCTGGATCCCACCCGGTACCAGACCTGAAATGTCAAAAGGGGCGCTGTATGGTTTTCAAGGAGGATTACCTTGAGACCGTTCGGCAAAACTTGTTCAACGACCTGATCTTTTATCGCTGCATCAGATAAGGAAATTAACATAAAGCAGAAAAATAGAAGAAAGAGAAATTTCCCTGTGCATTTATAAAACTTCGATGGATACATAAAATGTTTGTGCCCCTCTCTTTAACCTTCTTTTTCAAACAATGACTTGTCAGCTCCACACACAGGGCATACCCAATTATCAGGCAGATTCTCAAAGGGTGTTCCTGGTTTGATCCCTGAATCAGGGTCACCTGTTTCAGGATCATAAATGTACCCGCAAACGGTGCATCGGTATTTCTGCATTTGATTGACCCTCAGACTATTGCCATTACGGAACAATGACAATGAAAGCTATCTATGACAACGTTGTCCTAAATTGCATTTTTCTCTTCACACAATTTCATTCTTTTTCCAGTATTTCAAAATTCTTAATGAATTGGCCGACCTGGACACCGAGATAAACGCATTTAATTCCATCCATGCAGTCATCAGCATCCCTTTTCTCAAGGTGCGTTGTCAGCTCATGCTTGTCTTTCTTGAATTTTACGATGTAAGCGTGTTTTACCTTATCAAAATCAAGGCCGACCGAAATCCCATGTCTGGAAATCTCCGGATACATCTCCATGATCTTATCTTTTAACGCAACATTTGTGTAACCCATACTGTCCTCCCTTAAAAAAATGGTATGTTAATACTAAGCGCACGGTGTTTCATGTCCGGAATTATAACTTCTCTCTCGGCCTTGATGCCATGCATCTCCCTTCAGATCATTTTTTCCGTTCCTGCTTTGACATAGTTCACCGATACTATAACAAATTCGCTCCTTGATACAGGTAGCCTCTTCCGGGGGCTTTCTGTGATATAATAATAGGTTATCAGGAGGTTTAAGCGATGCCAATCTATGAATATGAATGTCCTCATTGCGGAAAACATTTTGAAGTATGCCAGAAGTTCAGTGACGAGCCTTTAAGCAGATGTCAGGACTGTGGAGGGCACGTGCATAAATTGATCTCCAGAACTTCCTTTATCCTCAAGGGAACAGGCTGGTACGTAACAGATTATGCTTCACCTGACAGAAAAAAAACAGATGAGTCTAATAACAAGTCTGATACCAAGACTGAAACGAAGACCGAATCAAGGGCGGAAACCTCTGCCAAAAAATAATATAGATCCTCACTTCCATATCCCCTATTGCAAGATATCTGATTATCTCCCCTTCTTTAAGGAGCATCTTCTCAACCTCGAGAT
>JBGPPR010000039.1:0-7510 GCA_041488675.1 Thermodesulfovibrionia bacterium | reverse complement strand
GTCGGAGTAACCCCCTTTCATCCCCCTTAAATTAAGGGGACAGAGGGGGGTTATTGAAGGATTGCGGATCCCGAAGGCTTTCGGGACAATGACAGAAATCAGTAAAGAGTGTGGTTTTGCTTTTGGTCTTATTAGTAAGGCATCCGGGACGCCTTGGACAAAATGTAATAGACTACGTTATGAAACTGATATGGAGAAATTATTGTTTAGACTTTTCTAAGAAAACTTATATAATGGGTGTCCTAAATGTTACCCCTGATTCCTTCTCTGATGGTGGTCTCTATTTTGATATTTCCACTGCGATAGAAAGGGCTCACAGGATGGTGGAAGAAGGAGCTGACATTATCGATATAGGAGGTCAATCAACAAGGCCGGGTTCAGAGCCAATTATGATTGAGGAAGAGCTAAGGCGTACAATCCCTGTCATAGAATCTCTTTCAAGAGAAACAAGAATTCCTTTGTCCATTGATACATACAAATCAGGAGTTGCAAGAAGGGCATTGGATGCGGGGGCATCCATGGTAAACGACATCAGTGGATTGAGATTTGACCCTAAAATGTCAGAGGTAGTTTCTCAATACGATGTGCCCGTCGTGATCATGCATATAAAGGGAACGCCAAGAGATATGCAGCAAAACCCTCAGTACGAGGCATTAATACCTGAAATAATGGACTATCTGAGAGACGGGATAGCTATAGCGAGGAAAGCAGGAATCTCTGAGGACAAGATAATAATAGACCCTGGTATAGGATTTGGGAAGACATATGAAGACAACCTTAAGATAATTCATGACCTCCATGAATTTACCTTTTTCAAGAAGCCGGTTCTCATCGGACCATCGCGAAAGGCTTTTATTGGTAAAATCCTCGGAGATGTTCCCGTCACAGATAGGCTTGAAGGAACGGCCGCAGCCGTTTCCATCTCTATCATGAACGGGGCAAATATCATTCGTGCCCATGATGTGAAAGAGATGGTGAAGGTTGCAAAGGTTGCCGATGCGATAAAAAGAGAGAAAATATACTAAAATAGAAACTTCGAGATTAACTTGCAGGGGGTGAAGATGTCTGGCAAAAACTATTTCTTTACTTCAGAGTCTGTTACAGAGGGGCATCCGGACAAGATAGCTGACCAGATCTCGGATGCAGTCCTGGATGCAATCCTTGCTAAGGATAGGGTTGCAAGAGTTGCCTGTGAAACCCTCGTGACTACAGGTTTGGCTTTTGTGGCTGGAGAGATTACGACAGGCTGCTACGTCGAGATTCCCGATATTGTTAGAAAGACCATCGGGGAAATTGGTTATACAAGAGCAAAATATGGGTTCGATTATGAGACCTGCGCAGTGATCACTTCAATTCATGAGCAGTCTTCAGACATTGCGCTTGGTGTAGATATAGGTGGCGCCGGCGATCAGGGTCTGATGTTTGGCTTTGCATGCAGGGAATCAGAGGAGCTCATGCCCATGCCAATCATTCTTGCCCATAAACTCGCCATGAAACTGGCTGAGGTCAGAAAAAGAGATATCCTCAGCTACCTAAGACCTGACGGCAAGACACAGGTAACGGTTGAATATAGGGATAGTAAACCCTTCAGAATAGATAGTATAGTTATTTCTGCCCAGCACAGTCCTGAAATCAGCCTTAAAGATATGACAGAAGACATCATCGAAAAAGTAATTAAACCCACAGTTCCCCCGGAGATTCTGGATGAAGAGTATGTGAAGTATTACGTAAATCCAACCGGCCGTTTTGTTGTAGGAGGACCAATGGGTGATACAGGACTTACGGGAAGAAAAATTATCGTTGATAGTTACGGAGGAGTCGGAAGTCATGGAGGAGGCTCTTTCTCAGGCAAAGACCCTACAAAAGTGGATAGATCCGGAGCTTATATGTCGAGGTATATAGCAAAAAATATAGTCGCCTCTGGAATAGCTGATAGAGTTCAGCTCCAGATGGCGTATGCCATTGGTATGCCTGAACCTGTATCGGTTCTCGTAGAAACCTTCGGGACCGGCAAGATGCCATCCGAGGACATAGTACGAATTATCAAGAAGAATTTTGACCTTTCACCGAAAGGTATGATCGAGACTCTTGACCTGAGGAGACCTATCTTCAAAAAGACAGCAGCTTATGGTCATTTCGGAAGAAATGATCCTGATTTCACCTGGGAAAAAACAGACAGGGCAGATATCTTCAAGAAAGGAGTAGGACTATAATAGTGAACAGTAAAAGGTGAATAGTGTTGATAAAGACTGTCACTGACTATTCACCGTCACTTTTAATTGGAGGAGAAATGGCAAACTATGACATAAAGGATCTCAATTTAGCGAAGAAAGGCAGGTTAAGGATTGAATGGGCTGCCAAGGAAATGCCTGTTCTGAGGAGTATCGGGGAGCGTTTTAGCAGAGAAAAACCTCTAAAAGGATTCAGGCTGTCAGCATGTCTCCATGTTACAACAGAGACAGCGATTTTGATGGAAACCTTGAAGACAGGGGGTGCAGAGCTCACTCTCTGCGCATCTAACCCTTTGAGCACACAAGACTATGTTGCTGCCTCTCTCGTTAAGTTCTCAAAGATCCCTGTTTTCGCAGTCCGGGGTGAGGACAGAAGAACTTATTATAGACACATCATGAACGCTTTATCTTTAAAGCCCAATCTCACCATGGACGATGGCGCTGACCTTGTTTCGACTCTCCATAAAGGAAAACAAGGACTGTTGAAAGGCGTCATAGGAGGCACGGAGGAGACAACGACAGGCGTAATACGGTTAAGGGCAATGGCAGAAAAGGGATTCTTGAAATATCCAATAGTCGCAGTTAACGATGCATATACGAAATATCTCTTTGATAACCGTTATGGCACCGGGCAGTCGACGATTGACGGAATTCTGAGAGCAACCAACAGACTCATTTCCGGATCAAATTTTGTAGTTTCAGGATACGGCTGGTGCGGCAAGGGAATAGCCATGAGAGCGAAAGGCATGGGGGCAAAGGTGATCATCACAGAGACAAACCCTTTAAGGGCGCTTGAGGCTACAATGGACGGGTTCGAGGTGATGACAATAGGGGAGGCGTCAAGAAGAGGAGATATCTTTGTAACGGCAACAGGGGATATCAATGTTATTTCCAGAGACTGCTTCGCCCTGATGAAGGATGGGGCGATAGTTTGCAATGCCGGTCATTTCAATGTGGAAATAGCGATAGAGGATCTTGAAAAAATGTCGAAAAATAGGAGAGTTATAAGAGATTCTGTCGAAGAATTTACTCTGAAAACCAATAGAAAGATATACCTCCTTGCTGAAGGAAGGCTGATCAATCTATCAGCCGCAGAAGGACACCCTTCCGGCGTAATGGATATGAGCTTTGCAAATCAGGCACTCTGTGCGGAATATATTACAAAGAATTACGGGAAACTCGAAAACAAGGTCTATAGTGTCCCTGAAACTATCGACAAGGAGATTGCAAAACTCAAACTTAAAGCCATGGGAATAAGAATAGATTCCTTAACAAAAGAGCAGGATAAGTATCTGCATAGTTGGGAAATGGGAACATAACATATTGATTTTATGAACAAAATTAAAGGCAGAGTCGTATCCATAAATATAAGTGACAAGAAAGGCATGCGGAAAAAACCTGTAAGGTCCGCGGAGATTATCACGGAGCACGGAATTAAAGGAGACGCCCATGCCTCAAGCACATGGCATCGGCAAATTAGTCTTCTTGCCCTTGAGAGCATAAAGAAGATGCAAGACCGTGGCCTTAAGGTTAATCCAGGTGATTTCGCAGAAAATATTACAACGGAGGGTATCGATCTTATAGCGCTCCCTATCGGAACAGAGATGAAAATTGGAGATGTAGAAGCAGAGGTGAGCCAGATAGGGAAGGAATGTCATACCAGATGCGCTATCTATTATCTGGCAGGTGATTGTGTGATGCCAAAAGAGGGAATTTTTGTGAAAGTGTTGAAGGGTGGGAAAATAGAAGTGGGAGACAAAATAAGTGTCAGTGATTAAATCTTTGTCTCACACTGACACTAAACACTGACACTTATGATTACTGTTGCTGTTTTGACCCTGAGTGACAAAGGTTCGAAAGGTGAACGGGAAGACCTCAGCGGGCCTCTGATTGCCGATATACTGAAGCCTATCGGCGCTGATCTGAAATACTATGAAATCCTTCCCGATGAAAAGGACCTGATAAAAAAGAAACTCATGGAATATTGTGGTAAGGTTGACCTGATATTAACAACAGGCGGGACGGGACTTGCACCGAGGGATGTCACGCCGGATGCTACTTTGGAAATTATTGACAGAGAGGTTTCCGGAATTGCTGAGCTGATGCGGTTTGAAGGTTTCAAGAAGACACGCCGGGCTGCGCTGTCAAGAGCTGTAGCCGGTGTTAAAGCAAATACATTGATAATCAATCTTCCCGGCAGCCCCAAAGCAGTGCGAGAAAATCTCGATGTTATACTTGACATAATTCCTCACGCCATTGAAAAAATAAAGGGCGATATCTCTGAATGTGCTGTTCCATAGGCATGCAGGAAGGAATTTACGATGAAAGATATAAGCATTCCTATGGCCTTTCTTGCAGGTCTTCTGTCATTTCTTTCCCCTTGTGTTCTGCCGCTCTTGCCGTCCTACGTCTCTTTCATTACAGGGGTTTCATTTGAACAGCTCACTTCGGATAGAGATAGAAAAAGGGTAAGGTTTCTTACAGTCACGAATTCTCTCGCCTTTATAGCAGGATTCTCAGCAGTCTTTATCTCCCTGGGTGCTTCCTCTTCTTTTTTTGGGCAGCTTTTTTACAGTTATCAGAAGTGGATGAGAATTGGAGGCGGGATCCTCGTGATAATCTTTGGTCTCTTCATTTCCGGCCTTGCCAAATTCGATTTTCTCCTCAGGGAGAAGAGGTTTCGTCTCCATGGAAAACCGGCTGGATACTTGGGTTCCTTCATTGTGGGAATGACCTTTGCTGCCGCCTGGTCACCCTGCATAGGGCCAATCCTGGGAACGATACTCCTTTATGCGGCATCAGAAGGGTCAACTTCTTACGGACTGAAGCTTCTGTCCGTCTACTCTCTTGGCCTTGCCCTGCCCTTCTTTGTCTCCTCTCTCGCCCTAAACACCTTTCTCAGCTATTCAAAAATCCTTTACCGGTTTATGCGGATAATCATGTTCTTTAGCGGAGCGCTCCTCGTTATTTTCGGTATCATGCTCCTCAGCAACAAAGTACGCGAAATCTCCCGGCTCTTCCCCGATTTCAATATCCCCTTCCGCTAAGTTTATCGGAATTGTTCCACGTGGAACAACTTAAAGCCACCCTGATTACTGATTGATAGGTGAGCAGTCTTTATCCCAAATTATGAAAGGGTGTAGCCGCAACCTTTAGCACATTCTATTCATAAATTTTTTGATCAATCAGGGCAGATGCGGTATCGGAGCGGCTTTACAGAGTGTTCACCGCCCCGAGGCGGCTGACACTCTGTACCTCGGAGGTCCCGATGGCCATCGGGACCGAGAATGAGCGATGATACTGCGTCTGCTCTGCTCCTTCACAAGTTGTGAATAATCTGGGTTAGTCCGCCTAAGGCGGAGCGTGGTTTCATGTAGCTTGCATTGCACTTATCTTTGTCATTCCGCCGCAGGCTAAAGCCCTGGTCGCCTTCGGCGCTGCCGGAGGCAGGTAAACCTGCGGCTACAAGGCTTATAATGACCCTTTCGTAATTTGGGTTTATTTATCTTGAAATCTACGACTATGGAATTGTTCCACGTGGAACAATCTAAGGAAATCCTTGTTCTGTAACCTCTTTAAGCCACTTCAGGTAGTCTTCGGAGCCTTGAATTATTGGGAGTGCGATTATCTCAGGGACAGTGTAACTATGCAATTCTTTTACTTTTTCCATGAGTGGATCAAGGAGAGATTCCCGGGTCTTTGCCACCATGAGGACTTCCTTCTCATCCTCGATCTTCCCTTGCCAGCTATAGATTGAACGGATGTCTTTGATAATGTTGACGCAACCCGCAAGCCTTGCTTCTACAAGCGCTCTGGCTATTCTTACTGCCTCATCCTCATCGGAAGTGGTTATAAGGACAACGATTTCACCCACAATATTCCCTTCCCACCTCGTTGCAAGGATGGCCGGAGTAAATCAGGATCGGCAGTATGTGTTTAATGCTGCTACTCTATGATCTTGTAGACAATGTCGTGTTCTCTAACTTCGCCGTTTACCTTCAACCCTACACTCTGACCACGGTCTGCTACCTGGACATCCTGGTGCTCTAACTGCATGGACTCAACCCTTTGAGCAAGATCGCTTCGGTGCCCGCTGATATGGATAAGGTCACCGACGAGCAGGGATTCTGTAAGCTCCACAACTGCCACCCCTATCTTCTCATAAGTGTGTGAAATGGTACCTATTTTTATCTCCATGGGATTAATATTACCAGAATCAGAGAATTATGCAAGTCCTTTTTGACCCGCTTAATGGATTTTTTCTTGGTCAATTTCACTCTGAAATAGGTCAGGCGTCGCGCCTGACATCACTTCCACCCGAGGCAAGATGCCCCGGCTATTTTCGTCTAAAAAAGGGTATGCCCGAAAGGGAAAATCTGTCCGCCTGAGGCATATTTGAGGCCAAAAGCACCTTGCAAATTCGAGCGACTAGAAATCCTTCTTAGCCAACTTCATATAGTATTCAATCTCAAGAAGTCTTCTTTTGATATCAACTCCACCTGAATATCCACCGATTGAGCCATCGGATTCAATGATGCGGTGGCAGGGAAGAAGAATAGGTAAAGGATTCCTGCTGAGAGCCTGGCCGACAGCCCTACTGGCGGCTGGCTTCCCAACCTTTTCAGCAAGCCACTTATAAGTCCTTGTCTCCCCGTAAGGCACTTCCTGGAGGGCAAGCCACACATTCATATCGAATTCTGTACCTTTCGTGAAAGCTATTTTCTGCGTGAATTCCTCTCTGCCATTTTCGAAATATTCCTTGAGCTCTTTCTGTATTAAAGGCGGACCTGCCCCTTTGCCGATAACTTCAGTAGGCTTTTTAAATTCGACATCTCTCAGGATTTTTCCGGTAAAAACGAGGTAGAGTGTTCCTATCGGGCTTTCAAAAGTATCATAGTAAGATTCGGTAACTTTCTTCTTTCCCATTCAATCCTCTAAATAAACACCATATCAATTTTTTCCTTATGCTCTCTGAACAGACCCTCACGAGCCTTTGGCTCATAAAAAGGCACGAAAATAGCCGAGGGCGTCTCGCCTCGGATGTCAGGCAATCCGCCCTGGCAGACCGACCTATTTTCGGCACAAGGTATTATAGCCCATTCTATTCATAAATTTTTTGATCAAGCAGGGTAGATGCGGTATCGGAGCGGCTTTACAGAGTGTTCACCGCCCCGAGGCGGCTGACACTCTGTACCTCGGAGGTCCCGATGGCCATCGGGACCGAGAATGAGCGATGATACTGCATCTGCTCTGCTCCTTCACAAGTTGTGAATAATCTG
>JBGPPR010000038.1:0-7524 GCA_041488675.1 Thermodesulfovibrionia bacterium | reverse complement strand
CAAGCCCTTTCTGCAGCTCGTCAAGCTCTTTGTTTACCCAAATCCGTAACGCCTGAAATGTCTTTGTTGCAGGATGAAACCTTCCTCTCCCCCCATACACTCGTTCCACAATCTCCGAAAGTTCAGAGCAGGTCTCAATTGGTACTATCCCCCTTTCTCTGACTATCGCCTCTGATATCTTTCTCGACAGACGCTCTTCTCCAAATTCCCGGAGTATCCTCTCAAGTTCCTTCTCAGAATATCTGTTCACGACATCCCATGCGGACAAAGCCTGATCCTTATCCATTCTCATATCCAGGCGTTTACCAGAGGTGAAACTCAGTCCTCTGCCAGGATCTTTTAGCTGTATCATGGATAGACCGAGGTCGAAAAGAATACCGTCGACTTCGGTGATGCCATCTTCGCTCAGCAGGTTTTCCATATCCGAGAAATTCCCCTTCTTGAGGATTACCTTCTTACCCGATAATCTCTTTTGAGCTGTTCTCAGAGCTTCATTGTCCCGATCTATGCCTATGAGTTTTCCACCTGCACCGATCAAATTGAGAATCTCTTCTGAATGTCCCCCTGGGCCAATCGTTGCATCTACATATGTTCCGCCCGGTATGGGGTTAAGCACCTTAATTACCTCTTTCACCATAACCGGGAGATGAATAATCTCCACAGTTAGTCCCCTCTGTTGATTCTAAATACCGTAAACTGAGAGTTTCTCTTCGTACGATTTCCGATGTTCCCCTGATGGTTCAACGAAAGTGTTCCATTCATCCCTGTTCCAGAGCTCGATCCTGTCTATCTGACCCACTATCGCAACATCGGCATTAATGCTTGCATCTTCCCTCAGAGCTGCCGGAATCAATATCCTGCCTTGTTTATCCATCTCCACTTCAACGGCTGAGGCAATAACTCTCCTCATAAAGAATCTGATTGCTTCATCATATCTTGGCTTATTGCGCACCTGCTCCTGTAACCTGTTCCACTCTTCAAGAGGGTAGATATAAAGACAACGGTCAAAAGGCGCATTAGTAACATAAAGTTTCGTGCTATAATTACTCGTTATGATTTCCCGAAAAACAGCAGGGACGATAATTCTCCCTTTGGGATCAACTGTGTAGTAGTATTTTCCGGAGAAGGATGGCAAATTTTTTCCTCCACTTTCTACCACTTTTCACCACAATATAGAGTAGTATAAAAAAGAATGTCAAGAAAAAAAATATCATTTCCTATATCCTGTATGTCTCATATTCAAAAATAACTAAATATTGCGAATGGGTCCTGCCTTCTCATATTTTGAGGGTTATGTGAAGCTGATAAACAGGCATGAGGCAATCGACAGGATAGTGCATCGTTCTCTTTAATCTTTAGGGATGAAATTCTTGTTGTCATCAAATTTTCTGTCAGTATGAGAATCAACTTAACTGGCACAAGCTTTTCTGTGCTAAAAAATAAATTTTAGGCTTGACAAAAGGATTTCTTCTTGATAGTGTTATTCTCAACTTCTATAAAACGCTCTATATGAAAGGGGGGAAGAGAAATGACAAAAGCAGAGCTTATCGACAAAGTCGCATCAGGCGCGGGATTGAGTAAGGTGGATGCCTCAAAGACACTGGATACCACGTTAAACGCCATTAAGGTAGCCTTAAAGAAAGGACAGAAGGTTACCCTTGTTGGGTTCGGGACGTTTTCTGTTGTGAAAAGGAAATCCAGAAAAGGCCGCAATCCAAGAACAGGGGATGTTATCACCATACCCGCTGCAAAGGTTCCTAAGTTCACATCCGGCAAGGCACTCAAAGACGCAGTTAGATAAACCTTGTATAACGTTATCTTAAGCATAAGAAAAGGGGCTGTATGCCCCTTTTTCTTATCAATAGCTTTTTTAAACCTTAAAGCGTAATGGGGTTTTGAAAAACGAGAAAGGGAGGAATTATGCTCGTTGAGCTCAGTATCATTCCTATCGGTATTGGGAGCAGCATCGGAGACCAGCTTGCAGAGGTTTTAAGGATCATCGACGTAAGCGGCCTTCCGTATAAGGTCAACCCGATGGGAACTGTTATCGAAGGCGAATGGGATGACATCATGAAGCTCATTAAAAAATGCCACGGCGCCGTCATGAAAACCGGCGAAAGAGCGCTCACGACAATCATCATTGATGACAGGAAAGGGAAACCGAACAGAATTGAGGAGAAAGTAAGATCGATAGAAAGAAGGATTGGAAAGTCTCTTAAGAAGTAAATCCGGCCTGCAAGGACGCAACCAGGGGTTGCCGAGATGCAATCTGAAGAGAGGAAGAGCGAAAAAAGAGTCGAACCTTTGTAAGTTCAGGTTTGGGTTTTTTCTGCAGGCTTAGCTGTTAGATCTTTTACAAATCGTTCTTCATCTTCCCGCGACTTGAGATGTCCTCTTAGTCTTTCCTCAAGGAGTTTCTTGAGGATCCGCGAATAGAGAGGTCCAGGCTCGATACCTAACAGCTTCAGGTCTTCTCCGGTGAGAATTGTTTTTGCTTTTCTTAGCTCTGTCAGATAGTGTGATATTACCTTTTGCTTCTGCCTATCTTTGCTAATTGCCATCGCTAACAGAATTGTCTCGAGTTTGAGCTTGCTCAGGAGGTCATGGGTCTCCACAGGTTCATTTAGCGGCAGTTTTTTCAGAACTTCTCTTGCAAGGGGGATTCCCCTGATGATTAAATCTCTGATTTTCGGTGAGGGTATTAATCGTTCTGCGGCGGTTTTTACCTCATCATCCTTTAATGCTGTCAGCACGGCCATGAGAAATAGAATTCCCCTGTCAGTTTTTTCTTCGAGGAAGAGCAGATTAAACCACGAAAGGGTCTCATACATTGACCTCATGGTTGTCTCAAGCTCCTCATTGAATACGAGGGTTGGGTGTATAACATTTAACAGACCGAGATCCGACAACCTCCTGAGTGTCTTACTCGGTTCAGTCTCCTGAAAAAGGAGCAGGAGCTCTTCGTAGAGCCTCGGTCCTGAGAGTCTTTCGAAGAGGTTCATCTTGCCCGCTGATGTTATGAGATTTTCCGTATGCTTACCGATCCTGAAACCGAACCTTTCTGAAAATCTGATTGCCCTGAATGCCCGTGTCGGATCCTCGATGAAACTGAGGTTGTGGAGGACCCTGACTGTTTTTTCTCGCAGATCACGCTGACCGCCAAAAAAATCAATCAGAAGTCCGAAGTCCCGCGGGTCCAATTTTATTGCCAGGGTATTGATTGTAAAATCTCTCCTGTAAAGATCTTTCTTGATTGAAGAGGTCTCTACTTTTGGGAGAGCTGCCGGTGACTCGTAATACTCCGTTCTTGCTGTAGCCACATCGAGTCTTGTCTTATCCTTGATCACCTGGGCCGTATTGAACCGTTCGTGTGTTTTTACCCGTGCACTCAGTTTTTCCCCCAGCGCTCTTGCAAAGGCAATTCCATCGCCCTCGATGACAATATCAATGTCAAGATTTTTCTCACCTCTCAAGAGATCCCTTACTGTCCCTCCAACAAGATAGGCATTGAATCCGTTTTCCTCTGCTACCTCTCCAGAAAGTTTCAGAATGTTATAAATCTCTGCGGGGAATCGGTCCTTCAACAAGGAAGATAAACTTCTCCCGCCCGCCGGCTTCTCCTTAATGACTGTCTGCTCTATCTTCCTGCGCCTGAGGAATTCTTCATAAAGAGTTCTCAGCAAATCCGTTCTCGTGATTGCACCAATGATCTTTTCATTCCCGATAACAGGCATAAACCTCTGGTTTTGTTCTATCATTATTGTCTCTATCTCCCGTATCGGTGCACTTGGGCCGACAGTTATGGCATCTGTTGTCGCAAAATCTATTGACCTGCTTTTTCCAAAACCATGGAAGAGGGCTTTCTCCACAATCTCACGAGATATGAGACCGATATACTTTCCCTCTTTCAGGGTTGGCAGGACATTCACCCCATAACGGGTCATCATCGTCTCCGCCTCTTTGATGGAAGTGTCCCACTGAATAGTAATAACCGGGCTTGTCATGACATCAGAAGCGACCTTGAAGGGCTTCACATTCTTCCCGAGGAGGTCTATCAATTTGTATTCAAGGACTTCCAGGGATGCTTCCTTTACTGTGGCTGAGGCGGCCGTAGGATGACCCCCGCCTCCGAATTCTTGCATCACCTTTGACACATTGAGTTCAGGAACCCGGCTCCTTGCAACCATCAATATCTTCCCTTCTAAGCTCAGGAGTAATATTGCGGCATCAATATCCTCAATATCCATCAGCCTGTGGGCGAGATAAGCAGCATCTCCAAAGTATGTTTCACGGGATGCCTTTGCTACCTTAATCGTTATTCCCCCTATAACTATTTCTTTTGATGACTGGACGAGCTCGTTCAGGAGGTCAAGCTCTTCCATACTCAATTCAATTTTCAAAAAGCTCGATACAATATTAAGGTTCGCACCCTTCCTCAGGAGATATGAAACTGCGAGCAAGTCCCTTTCCGTGGTGGAAGGAAACTGCAGAGAGCCTGTCTCTTCGTAAATGCCGAGGGCGAGTATTGTGGCCTCCATTGGCGTTAATTGCATTTTTCTGTTTTTCAGTATCTCCGCAAAAATGGTTGCCGTAGCCCCTACATGTTCGATTTTCTCGATATCTCCCCGTATGTCCCCTTCACTTAAGGGATGGTGATCATAGATGTGTATCTTCATCCCTTTGCGGGAGAGCAGTTCTGCGAGGGGTCCTATCCTACCGGGTATTTTTGTGTCAACGATAATGAGCCTCGTAACCTGTCCGGGGTCGATGTCCTTTATCCGCTTTATTTCCACGGGGTGAAAAGCTTCCATGAAATCTCTCAGCTTTTTTTCCTGTGATCCGGGAAAGACCATCTGAGCTTGTGGATACAACTTGCGAGCAGCTACCATCGAGGCAAGGGCATCAAAGTCAGCATTCATGTGAGAGGTAATAATGTCCACAACCTATTTTAACAGAAGCATTGGGGAAGCAGGATACGGAGCAGAAGAATTATTTTACAGGGAAGGGCAGATGGCAATCTGATCTCGCCCTTTTTTCTTGGCAGTGAAGAGGGCGTCATCTGCAAATGTGATAAGGTTGTCAGGATTCTTGATCCTCGTGTCAGAGCTGCACGCGATTCCCACGCTCACCGTAATTTTATCCCCGTCTCTAATGGCATAGAACTGATGTTTCCGTATAACCTTACTCAGCCTCTCTGCTTCCGCAAGGGAACCCGTTAGGGATGTCTGCGGCAGGAGCATGATGAACTCCTCACCCCCATATCGCGCAAAGATATCGGATTTTCTCGTATGGTCCCTCACGAGATGAGCGAATTCTCTGAGAATCATGTCTCCAACTCTATGGCCATAGGTATCATTCACTTTCTTAAAGCTGTCAATATCGAACATCATACAGCATAAAGGTATTCTATGCCTTTCAGCCCTGCTGAATTCCTCATCGAGTCTGTTGTAAAAATGTCTCACATTATAAATTCCTGTCAGGTAATCAGTTATGGCAAGACGTTCCAGATCGCCCTTTTCTTTCGCAAGTTTGTCATAGAGAAAGGCATTGTAAAGGGCATTGGCAGATGCGTTGGCAATGGCAGCGCAGAGTTTTCTCTCTCTTTCGGTAAAGGTTCGCTCTGCCTTTGCGATATTCAGTAACAGCGTCCCGATCACTTCGTCATGAAAAATTATAGGCAGCACCATTATCGAACGAATGCCCATGGGTTCGATGATTCCCCTTACCTCTTTCATCATTGGGTCTTTCAGCGCATCTTTCACCACTACCGATTTCTTCAGTGACAGCGCCTTTTGTATCTCCGGATATTTTCGGAGATCAATCCTCAGGTTTGTAATCGAGGGGTCTTCAAAAGTTGCTACAACGTTTGCGTATCTCTTGTCCTTTGTATCCGTACTGATCACAGAGCATCTCGTTACGTGGATTATCTCAGATAATTTTTTGACCACGAGATAGAGCGCCTTTCTGGGGTCAAGGGTTGACGTGACAAAGTGAGTCATCTCGATGAGAGCCTCAAGGTCCTTATGTTCTTTGTGGAGGGTCTCCAACCAGCTCTTTTTCTTTATCGCAACTCTCAGCCTGTCATCAAGATCTTCCTTGTTGAAAGGGGCAAGGAGATAATACTGTAAACCTGATTTGACCACGGAACGGATTCCCTGTATAGTGTTGCCCTGCGTTATCAGTACTATTATGGGGCATGCAGCGTCTGAAGGTTTTATATATTCAAGGGCAGTTGTGTTACCAATTATAAGGGCGTCAGGTTTTTTTCTCTCCAGTTCTCCCCGGAGGTTATCTATGTCCTTTCTTGTAATAAAGCGTGTCCTGTAATCATTTCTCTTTCTAAAAAAGGACCTCAGGAATTTCAGAATTTCTCTATCATTTTCGTAGATGAGTATTTCCTTTTTCATCCTGTCTCACTTGAAATTATCACAAATTTTCGCATTTTTGTCCAATAATTTTTGTATTTCAGGGTATCCTCTTTCAGTGACGGGAATTACGTATATCTGAGAAAGCTTATAAAAACATCTTGATTTTCAATTTGAAGTGAATGTAAATTACTAAGGAGTTCATAAGTAAGACCATATTTACTGTCATTCCAGCTTGTCTGTCCCGAATGCTTTCGGGATTGAAGAAAGATGCTGGACAAGCCAGCATGACAGAATAGTTATAGGAATGCGACCTTACATATGGCCTTATTAGCAATTTGTTCAATTCAAAATCGAAGAAACTGATGGATCAGTATTCGACAATATTAATAAACGGAGGGAGAAACAATGGAAGACATGGACAGGTATAATGAGATAAGTAAGCAGATAGCGTGTGTGGAAACCTTTTTTGATGTATTTCATGTTGTAGCAAAACACAGTTTATTAGGAGAGGTGAAGAACGCCTCCATAAGCTACCTTCTTTCAGAAGTAGGCGAGAGATTGGAGAGTATCAAGAAATTAAATAAAGAGTCATATGATAGATTGCAGGAACTAAAAAGGCTGACAGGAGTAACAAACTAAAGAGATCCGGATGGAAATTAATGGTCGCTTGAATCCGCTCGTTTCAGTCCCCCGAAGATGAGGGTTATCACATTGGAAGATTGAATGTCTTTCATTCAGTATATTGATGACCAATCATTGTCTATTCTTCAGGAGTTCTTTTCAGGCATAACAGGCCTATCGCTTGCTATTTATGACAGTCAGGGTGCTCTATTAATACCTCCGAAAAGCGAGGACCAATTAACGGTCCGTATACAATCTGATGATTCAGGAAGGCAGAAATATACAGAATTCATTCGAAGCGGGATAGGAAAGGCAGGCATAAGGAAAGATCCCTCTTTACTCAAAAATCCCGCAGGGGAGTATCATCTTTTTATCCCGGCAGAGGTCTATGACGGTAAACTCGTTTTTGTGAGCGGTTCATTCTGTCTCGAAAAGAGTGAATTTGAGGATGCTTTAACCGCACGGGCAGGAAAGCCCGGCTTGTCAATGTTGCACCCTGAATCTTGGCTGGAGAAACATGAGGCAATAGATTATT
>JBGPPR010000037.1:0-7565 GCA_041488675.1 Thermodesulfovibrionia bacterium | reverse complement strand
GTCCGGGATACCGAGGGTTTTTCTCAATTCAGGAGTCAGAGTCTGTATCTGAACACCTTTCATTTGATTGTCAAATGCTTTCACCGGCGTCTGTGTCTCCGCTGAGGCTTCAGAAATAGTTACATTTAGTGTTTTTGGATTGCCGTCACGGATGATTTCAATTGAGACCTCTTTGTTGGGCGTCGTGCTTGCTACCATATTTCTGAGGCTCAGGGCATCACCAACTACCTTGCCGTCAAATCTGATGATAACGTCTCCTCTCTGGAATCCAGCCTTTTCAGCAGGACTGTTTTCCACAACGTCCCCTACAAGGGCGCCCTTATCGTCCTTGAGGTTGAATTGTTTTGCGAGATCAGGTGTCAGGGGCTGTATAGAGACTCCGAGCCATCCCCTGACGACCTTTCCATTTTTGATGAGGCTTTCCATCACCACTCTTGCCATATTGCTTGGTATGGCGAAACCGATTCCTTGATATCCCCCGGTAGTACTGAAAATTGCAGTGTTGATGCCGACAAGCTCACCCTTTATATTCGCGAGGGCACCGCCTGAGTTGCCCGGATTGATAGCAGCATCGGTTTGAATGAAATCTTCATAGTCTGCAATTCCCACGTTTGCCCTTCCTTTTGCACTCACTATTCCGGATGTGACGGTGTGACTCAATCCAAAGGGATTGCCGATTGCGAGTACGGTCTCCCCTACCTTTAATGTGTCCGAGTCCCCAAGCTTTATAACAGGCAGGGCATTTGAATCTATCTTAATAACTGCGAGGTCGGTCTTTTCGTCTGTTCCAATGACCTTTCCCTTGAATTCCCTCTTATCCGACAACTTGACCACTATTTCATCAGCGTCCTTTATTACATGGTTATTTGTGAGGATATAGCCGTTTTCATCTACTATAACTCCTGATCCAAGTCCCGACTGTTTATGTTTGCGCGGTTTCTCGGATGGTCCGAACTGATCTCCAAAAAACCTCCTGAAAAAGGGATCATTGGAGAAGGGTGAAGGGACTGCCTGTCTTTCCAATATTTTTGTCGATGCAATATTTACAACCGCAGGCTGTACCGCTGATACTAATTCCGCCATTGCGCGGTTTGTTTTAGAAAGGATATCCATGGCCTCCTGCGAAATCTTCGATCCCTGTGATGCCTCTGTCGGACTGCTCAGACCTATCCATATGGACAGACTCATAAGCAGTGACATTGAAACAATGAGAAACGCTCTTTTCCCTGGTATCATGTTTTCCTCCTCTGCGAGATTTTTTTGCATTTTAGAGTATAGGATACTTGTGAAGAAACGATGAAAAAATTATGAAGAATTGTGAACGAGAGTATGAGAAAGGTCTGAGAGGCATATGATAAAATGAAAAGCAACTATGTCAGTAATATTCGAATGAACATCCGGGGTAAAAATACGAGATGTATGCTTTAAAAGATATCTTAGAAAGAATTGAAGCTAAAAAAGGCGACTATCAGCTTTACGGTTTTTCACCAACGGAGTATAACGCCATCATGACCTTTTTCGATCTTGCCCAGGAATTCGACAATATTGAAGACTTCTATCAACTGTGCGTAGCAATTCCAAAGAGCTTTTTTGATCTGCATGCCTGTCTTTATCTTAGGGCTCCCGAATCGAACAGTTGGCAGCTTATGGCAAGAAGTGATGGGCAGGAACATGAGTCAAGCCTGCCTCTTCCTGATGAAATAAGATCTCCTGATGTTTCCTATTATGCGGATGACAAATATCTCGTATTACCTATTCGCGGAAAGAAGTTCCTCCTTGACCAACTGGCTTTTCATAACCAAAATAATGTTCTCGGGTTGCTCGAAGTGTATCCAATTGAGGATATACATGAGAGGAATAAGCTTTTTCTGGAAAAGTATGCAAACCGTATCGGCTACAACATGCATAATAAATTCCTTTCTGAGAAAAATACTGAACACTTGAAATTCATTCGCACCCTTGTTGCTGATATTGAGCATAACGTCATAGTCCCAAACATGATCTACAAGCTCTATTTGAGACGGTTGAGGGGAAAAATTATGAAAAATATAGCGGTGGAAAGACTTCTCTCTGTAGAACTCTCAAAGAAAAAGGATGATGAAAGACCTATGGAAAATCTCCTGAAGGAAATGAAAGAGGTTAACAAAGGTTTGACTGAGGAGTTGGAGAATATTGGAAAACATTATGCGAATACAAGCTTATTTCTGGAAACACTGTTCCGGAGAAGTCACTTTGACCTGGGGAGGCTTACGCTACGCACGAAGACATGCAATATGAAAAAGGATGTCGTAGATCTCCAGTTGGAGCGCTATATGGAGCAATTTGAGAATGCCGGGATTACCATAGATGATCGTTTAAGCGGAATTCCTGATGAAGAGATCATCAGTGTTGTTGATGTAGGACTAATGGCTCAAGTGTATGCAAATTTGTTCTCAAATGCGCTGAAATACACTGAGGAGGTAATTATGCACTGGGGGGAGAAAAGAAAATACATGTCCTACGGGCATGAGGTGCTAAGAGATTTTTTTGGCCCGGGCAAAGATGGGATCAAGTACAACGTTTTCAACACTGGAAGGCATATCCCGCCTGAAGAGAGGACCAAAATATTCGAGGAAGGGTACCGTGGCTTATACACAGCAAACAAACCTGGGACAGGACACGGGTTAATATTTGTAAAGAATGCTGTTGAGATACACGGTGGGGTGGTGGGTTATGAGGCCACTCCGTACGGTAATAATTTTTACTTTATTATTCCAAAGTCCGACTGAGAGGTTTCTGTGAAACGAATGCTTATAAGAGATATTTTTTCCGGCAAACAGGTGGGACAAGAAGTTACCGTGTGCGGCTGGGTCAGGACAAAAAGGGAATCAAAAGGAGTTGCCTTCCTCGCATTAAGTGACGGTTCTGCACAGGATACTTTGCAGCTCGTTGTGCCGGCTGAATCACCTGCATTTTGTCAGCTTCACCGGTGTAATACCGGAGCAGCCATCAGTGCAAAAGGGATGCTGAAGGAATCACCGGCAAAGGGTCAGAAATATGAGGTTGAAGTTTCTGAGGTGGAAGTTTTTGGGGAAACAGATCCTGAAAAATATCCGCTTCAGAAGAAAGGACATACCCTTGAGTTTTTGAGGGAAATCGGCCATCTTAGGCCGAGAACGAATACCTACAGTGCAATATTCAGACTGCGAAATATACTCGCCGATGCAATCCATGATTTTTTCCAGAGCAGGGGGTTTATTTGGGTGCACACACCTATCATTACATCCAGTGATTGCGAAGGCGCAGGAGAACTGTTTACGGTAACTTCCCTTGATCTTGATTCCCTTCCGAAAAGAGAAGATGGCGGTATTGACTTTTCCCGGGACTTATTCGGAAGACGCACTTTTTTAACTGTGAGCGGGCAGCTTGAAGCGGAGTTTCTGGCGATGTCTCTTGGAAATGTATATACCTTCGGTCCCACTTTCAGGGCTGAAAATTCGAACACAACACGTCATCTCTCAGAGTTCTGGATGGTCGAGCCGGAGATGGCTTTTGCCGATCTCAAAGATGATATGGAGCTGGCAGAAGAATTCTTTCGTTTTCTCTGCTGTCAGGCCATGGAAAGGGGGGAAAAGGAACTTTCATTCCTCGAGAAGCAGTATAAGAAGATTTCCCTTGCAGAGCTTAGCAGACTGGCTCAAACGCCCTTTGTTCATATCACCTATTCCGATGCTATAAGAGAATTGCAGGGTGCAAAGGAAATGTTTGAGTTCCCCGTTGAATGGGGACTGGATTTGCAGTCTGAACATGAACGGTACCTTGCGGACAGAGTCTTCAAGGGGCCGGTTATTGTGACGGACTACCCAAAGGAGATTAAGGCTTTTTATATGAGATTGAACCCGGACGGGAAGACTGTGGCAGCCATGGACGCTCTTGTTCCAAAGGTGGGTGAGATTATTGGTGGAAGCCAACGTGAAGAGAGGCTTGATGTGCTAAAAGAGAGGATGAGGGACATAGGGATACCGTCAGAGAATCTCCAATGGTATCTTGATTTACGGCGGTTTGGATCAGCGCCTCATGCAGGTTTCGGTCTGGGATTCGAGAGGCTGGTACAGTATATAACCGGTATGCCCAATATCCGCGACGTAATACCCTGCCCCAGGGCGCCGCAAACTATCGGGTTCTGACATATTATGAAAGGGAGGGATATGAAAAGGAAATCAAAGGGTCCTTTCATACCGGTTGAAAGGCACGAGACTATCCGGCAGGAAATAATATCTTTGCTTGAAGGAAAGACCCTCTCAGCAAGGGAAATATCCGCTCATGTCGGTGTTTCCCAGAAAGAAGTGTATGAGCACCTTGAACATATCCAGAGGACAATCAACAAAGGGGAACATAATCTTCTTGTTACACCCGCTGTCTGTAAGAAATGCGGTTTTATATTCAGAAAAAGGGAGAGGCTTAGCAAGCCGAGCAAATGTCCTGTATGCCGCAATGAAGTGATAGGGGAGCCTCTTTTCTCTGTAAGGAAAATTATTGAAACATGATTTGTGAAAGTCAAAATCCCTGACAGACAGATATAAAAACCTGTATTGTAAATGCTGTCGTTTTAGAAAAAATGGTAAGCCGGTGAAATCTAAACCTGCCATTGCGATTACTCTTTGGGGATGGCTTCTTTTCGGAGCCTGGTTAGCGTACGACTATGTTGAATATGGAAATCGGATGCTTATCCATATCTTTCAGCAACCTGCCGGTTACGAGGAAACTGTTTTTTACGTGCTTGTTATCCTTATGCCCTTCGTCTGCACAGTCCTGGGTTATACAGTAAATGAAAGGATGAAGCTTCTCATGCGGCTTAAGGAATCCGAAGAATACCGTACCATTACCATTGTTGACGACCTCACAAATCTCTTAAATCGCAGAGGATTCTTCTTTCTATCAGACCAGCAGTTGAAGATGGCGAAACGAAAGGAGAAGGGGGTGCTGCTGGTTTATGCAGACTTTGATAATTTGAAGCAGATTAGCGATAACTTTGGACATAAGGCAGGCGATAAGGCATTGATTAACGTAGCAGAGATCATAAAGGCTACATTCCGCAAGTCGGACATCATTGCCCGTATTGGTGAGGATGAGTTTTCGGTTCTTGCCACGGAGACTTCCTGGGCAGTTGCCGACACACTTGCCTTTCGTCTGCAGGAAAACGTCAGAACTTATAATGCGACACCCCAACCCTATAAGCTTTCTTTAAGTATCGGCTTGTCTTACTATGACCCTGAGAACCCATGTTCTCTTGAAGAACTGATTGAAAGGGCAGACAAATATATCTACGAGTCGAAATGAAGTAAGCAAGGGAAAGTCACTTTTTCATGCTATGAGACACTAAAATAAATTCAGGTCACAAGCAGAATGAAAGTCAATTTAATAGTGAATGAGGCTGCCTTCCTTCCGTGCTAAATTTAATCCATAACCAAAGGCCAAAAGGCCTAATGGAAGAAGCAAAATAACAAAGATAGATAGTGCCAAGATGTTATCATAAATTGCTGAAAACGTTGCCCCCTTTAATAATACCTGGCGCATAGCCTCAAGAGCATGGGTAATCGGAAGGAAATTGACGTATGGTTTAAGCCATGAAGGAAGAACACTTACCGGGTAAAACACTCCCCCTAACAGTCCTGATGCGGTGCCTACTATCCAGTTGATTGGACTACCCTGTTTGAAGACAATGATAAAGGCAGCCGAGAGGAGACCTATTCCAGAAAAGGCCAGCATGGTTAAGACCATAACGAGTAAGAAAGCTGAAAGACTGGTGAAGTGCAGATCGAGGCCAAATACAAAGACTCCGGTAATAAGATATAGGATAACCCTGACTGATGTGAAAGAAAAATTATACAATGTTGATGAAAAGAGGATCGTCGATATTGATGTGGGTGTTACTAATAAGGCTTCCAAAGTCCCCATCATCTGGGCGCTGCGTATCTGACTCGAAAAACTTCCCAGGGATACAGACAGATAATCAGCAAAGGCAACGCCGATAAGCACAAAGGCGAAGTAGTTTCCTCCATAAGGCTCCATTTGATTTGCTACACCTGTCCCAACCAATCTGGAGAGGAAAAATAACATGAGAGTCGATATAAAAATACCTGCCACTTGCAAAATAAATCTGAATCGGTAACTGATATCAATCAGAAAGTCACGTTTCAAGAATGCCAGAGGTTTAATTATTACGCGATTAAGTATCATTTTTAATCAGTTGTTCAAATATTTCCTCAAGCTCGACTTCTTTTTGATTGCAGGCATACACCTTCACATCGCATTCGAGCAGGTGCCTTAACAAGGAAGTGATATTCTCTTCTTTCTCTTTGAACTCAAGTTCCATGAAGCCGTCGGTATTAAAAATATTGAGGGGGAAGACATTCATTTTACGCAATGTTGTGAGAGATACAGGGCTTACTCTTACCCTGTATGAACTCTCTTTGGCGATCAAGGACTTCATATAGGCAAGACTCCCTGAAGCAATTACCCTTCCCTTGTGAATAATGGAAAGACGGCTGCATATCTCTTCAGCCTCTTTCAGATTGTGAGTGCACCAGAGAACGGTTTTACCGTTGAGAGCAACTAACTCCTCTTTTGCGAATCTTCGTATCTCTGACGCAGCTAATGGGTCCAGGCTATTAGTGGGTTCATCCATTAAAAGTACGGAAGGGTCAGAGAGGAGGGCCCGCGCTATGGCAAGACGCTGCTTCTGTCCTGAAGAGTATTTCATAAAGGGCATGTCAGCTATATCGTTGTTAAGACCGACAAATTCTAAAAGTTCTTCAACACGTTTTTTCCCACGCTGACCTGTGAGATTATAAAGTGTTGCAAAAAAGTGGAGGTTCTGTATTCCTGTGAGTCGCCAATAAAAGCTACGTTCGCTGGTGTTCACGAGACCGATTACGCGCCGGACTCGGTCAGACTGTCGGAAGAGATCATGCCCACAAATGCGTCCCGTGCCTCTGTCCGGAAGGATGAGGGTTGCGAGTATCTTGATAAGAGTAGTCTTTCCCGCGCCATTGGGCCCCAGGAGGCCAAATATCTCGCCAGAACGTATCTCCAAAGAGACTCCTTTGAGTGCCTCAACTTTTTTTTGTCTCTTATGAAAGAGAACGGTGTTCCAGGATCTTTCTACAAAGGTTTTTGTTATATCTTTTACTTCAATCATTTTTCGCGGTTCATTTGATAAATGTCAGTAAATGTTTTCCATACTTTAAGAATAACTTAAAAGGACGAGTGAAATAGTGAAAATATACCCTCCTGGAAAAAGAGGAACCCAAATGTCTCTTAGACATAACTTCCTGTGGAGGGAAAATTATTGGTAACAGCAATCTTAGTTTCCCGCCAATCTTGGTGACTGCCAAAGATTTGATAAGACCGCCGGGCAAAGCTGAAAAACTATTATCTTCAATAAACATTCTTTCTTCCAATATCTTTAATAACTTCAGATTTATACAAGACGATTCAATACGTTGCTCTTGAAATGGCATATCGGCACTGTTATAGAAGTTTTTTGCTAAATATAATATGGAATAGACTGGTCTGTGAAGACC
>JBGPPR010000036.1:0-7715 GCA_041488675.1 Thermodesulfovibrionia bacterium | reverse complement strand
GGATCCTGCGAACAGTCAAAAACCGTTTCGGATCAACGAATGAAATTGGTGTTTTCGAAATGTCTGACTCGGGACTCAGAGAGATAGAAAATCCGTCAGAACTTTTTCTTTTGGAAAGACCACAGAACGTGTCAGGCTCGACGGTTGTTGCAGCCCTCGAAGGCACAAGACCCCTGATGGTCGAGATCCAATCCCTTGTCTCTCAGACAAACTTCGGGATGCCCCGGAGGACGACGATAGGAGTTGACTTCAACAGGGTGAACCTCCTTGTGGCAGTGCTCGAAAAAAGGGCAGGACTTCATCTTGGCGGAATGGATATATTCGTCAATGTTGTCGGAGGACTCAGGATCATTGAGCCGGCGGTTGACCTTGGCATCATTTCAACTATTGCTTCATCTCTCAGGGATATCTCTGTCGATCCTAAGACCTTTGTCTTTGGTGAGGTCGGTCTCTCGGGTGAGATACGGGCAATTGCACAGGCAGAGATACGAATAAAAGAGGCGTCTAAGATTGGTTTCAAGAGAGCCGTGATGCCTATGGGAAATGCTGACAAAATGAAAAATAATTTTGGATTGGAGATTGTAGGAGTTAAAAATATTGAGAACGCTCTTGAGGCCTGTCTTACTTAGTATCGCACTGATTTTTTTATTCTCCTGCGCACCAAAGCGGGTTGAGATTCCTACGTATGAAGGTATTGATGTAAAAGAAGTTCTCTCCGCAAGGAACACTATTTCGGCGATAGATGCTACTTTTACCATAATCTTCGAAAAAGGCGATACTGAGATGAGAGGTGAAGGTGTTCTCAATATATCCAGAAACGGTGATCTCAATCTTCGGGTATATTCCTTTGGATTTCTTGCACTTGAAGTAGAATCAAAAGAAGGAGTGATTCGAAGCAATCCTCGCATAGACAGAAACAAATGCAGAATACTTACCCAGGGCTTGCGGGACTGTCTCTTCTGGTGGGACATACAGGATTACGATGTTGACGAGAAAGACGACGGCGTGTACCTTCTTAAAAATTTCTCGAGGGAAGTATGGCTTGACAAGAAGACAATACTGCCGATAAAGCAGAGAGTTGCCCTTGAAAATGGTATAGAGCTTTATATCTCATATGAAGACACGACAAAAATGGGTGATGTCTGGTATCCCTCAACGATTAAAATAGAACTCTCTCAATATTCTGTGAAATTGAGAATCAAGGAGATATCATTCACCGGTGACGTCTAAATCGAGGCCAATAGCTACAGTTTTGATGATCTGACCATCAATGGAATCCATCTTGAGCAGATACCCATCAAGGAGTGCATTATCACAGACTGCATTGATGAGCCTGGCTACCCCCCTGGAATACTGAAATATAAGTTTCAAGGCATCATCCGTGAATATCTTCTTATTACACCCCGCGACCGATAGCCTGTGATCGATATAACTCTTTGCGTTTTCTTCAGAAAACGCCTTCAATTTTATCTTCACAGCAACTCTCTGTCTGAGAGGTTCATCCAGAGAAAGGACATCGTCGAGATCGGGGAGACCGAAGAACATGAAATTGACCAACTTTCCCTCGGGTATTTCCATATTCAGAAGACCTCTGAACTCTTCCATGACTCCCTTGGAACTCAACATCTGCACCTCATCGAGCATGACAACAGCAGTTCTTCCTTCCTCGTTGATTTCATGGAGTCGCTTGTAAATCTGAGAGAGAAGTTCAACTTTATCTTCCTTCACATCTGAAACACCGAGCTGCATTGCCAGTTTTTTCAGAAGCCATTCTGCACTGACCGTGGAGTGGACAACCATAAGGAGAGCCGCTTCGTATTCCTTTTCATCCAGTTGTTCAAGGAAAAGTCTCGCAAGTGTTGTTTTACCGGTCCCTATATCACCGATGACAACAGCAAGTCCTTTTCTGGTATCTACTACATATTTTAGTTTTATGAGAGCAGTTGAATGTTGCGGATTGTTAAAATAAAATCTGTTATCTACTACGTTCGAGAAGGGGTGCTCTTTCAGACCGTAATATTCCAAATAGTCCATGTCTCACTGTTTGCCGTTTGAAGTTTTCAGATGGAAAGCACGGATGCTGTATTTTAGAGGTATGAAATCCTCGCCTTCTGATCACGGGACTTCCCCTTTTCCGCCGATTGTTGCATCTGCACCTCAACCTGCTTCATCTTTTCCGGCACGTCACGAAATCCTGCATTCCATCCATATACCTCGGTGTAGGTATTAAAAGCCTCCTGCAGGTTGCCATTCTTTTCGTATGCTTCAGCAAGGTCATACTTTAATGCCCAGTAAGTCTCATCCCGGTCCTTTATTTTCTCAACAGTACTGTTCAGGACTTCTATCGCAAGGGAGTAAAGCCCCTTTTCCTTGTAACACATACTCAGCATGCTCGAAGAAGACAAGAAAGTTTGTGGGTTATCACGCGACACCTGGAATTCTTTTATTGCATCATCTATGAGCCCCAGTTCCTTGTATGCAAGTCCGAGATTATAATGTGTTTCATGGTCCTTCTCGTCAATCTCTGTCTCGAGCCCTTTCTTGAATTCGTTGAATATGCTGAGGATATCACTGTCGAGGACGGGCTCCGGTGTTGTCTCTTTTTCAATTGGTTTCTTTTCTGCCCCGAGAGGACTTTCTTCCACTTCTTCAGCAGCTTTCAGCGCAATCAGCTTTTGTCTTATCTCTTCTCTTTCAGGAAAGAGCCTTTGCAGTTTTTCTAAAATTTCCTTCGCCTCATCTTTTAGTCCCTGCTTTGCATAAAAATCAGCCTCTACAATTTCCTCACTGTAATCCTCAATGGACAGCCCTTCTCCGGGTGGAACAGGGACTGTTTCTTCCTTGGCAGGGGTCTCTTCCTTACCAATAAGTCTCGGGTCTTCCGGGTTTATGGAAAACGCCTCTTTTATTATCCGGTCTCTTGCCTCGGCGTCGCCGGCGTTCCCGTAGAGGTCGAACAGGATAAGGCATTCAGTAATTGCCTTATTTTTGTTATTGGTGTTCATATAGAGGGATTTGAGCTTGAGATGAAGCTCGATATTGTCCGGCGCCTTCTCGCAGAGATCTTCAAGGAGATTTCGTGCATCCTCATAAAGTCCGTACTGGAGGAAAACCTCTCCTTCCGCAATGGCCTCATCAACTGTTTTATCTTCTTTTATCGAGACGTGTGCTGCACGGATTTCCCGCTCGAGATCAGCGATTTTTGCTCTGAGGGAATCGTCGGCAGGGGTTATCAAGAGCGCTTCCCTGTAACAGTTCACCGCTTCCTTTTGCATGCCTTTTTCTTCAAATACGCTGCCGAGCGCAATAAGTTCCCCGGCTGCCTTTTGGTTCTCACCGTGTTGTCTGTAAAGGGTAACGAGTCTTTTTCCTGTCTCAAGAGGGTCAATATCCTTAAAAGACTCAAGGAGTTCTATTGCATCATCGGAGTTCATGTCCAGTAACATCTCATCGAGGACATTTAGATACATCGTCCATGCCTTTTCTCTATCACCATTCTTTATGCAGATCTTTCCGAAGAGTCTCGCTGCGGCGACATTCGAAGGGTCTTTTTCCGTTACCAGGGAAAGACATGCTATTGCGTCATCAAACCGTTCCGCCGCTGAATAAATCTCAGCAGATCTGAGATAGACGTCTGTATCCTGAGGAAAAAGTGAAACAGCATTTTTCATCTGTTCGATGGCAAGATCCAGATTTCCCGCCCTCATATAGAAATTCGTGATTCCTATAATTGTCTCCTTATTTGAAGGCTGGATCTCAAGGGACTTCTGATAATACTCCAAAGCTTTCTCCATCTCTTCCTTCTCTTCATAGAGCCGTGCTACATTGAGATATTCTCTTGCTGCCTCGGAAACAAGTCCTTCTTTAATATAAATTTCTGCTACCTTAACCCTGAAAGGCACATTCGAAGGCGAGATAGTGATAATCTTTTCATATATTTCAAAGAGTTTTTCTTTTTTCCCTTCCTTCGTAAGACTGTCAACCGCTGAGAGGTAATACTTTATTGCATCTATCTTGAGTCCTCTCTCTTCGTTGATCTGTCCGATGGCAAAGAGGGCATCAGGGTCAGAGGGATTGATGTTCAGTATTTTCTTAAAGAGTCCGAGCGCTTTCAGGGAAAAACCTTCGTTCATAAAAAATGTTGCAGCTTTATGGAATGCTTCTGCTGAATTTTTCTTGTCGCCCTTCTTCAGATAGAGGTCACCGAGCGCGTTGTAGGTATTGCCATCCGGACATTCCTTTATTAGTTTCTCCCACGTTTCAATGGCCTTATCTACTTGACCTTTAGCGAGATACTTTTGAGCTTCTTTAATCAGGGTTGCTTTATTTGGCATTTCGTATACTGTTAAAAGTATCACAATTGGAAAAACGGTGTCAACAACCTGAATCACAGTACGGAATCAGAGCAGGTGAACGGTTTCAATAAGCAGGGAAGCCTATGTCCGTTTGAACATCTTTTTCAGGTCTTCAAGGGAAAGGAATATTCTTGTCGGTCTGCCATGAGGACAGCTTTCAGGGTGGAGACACTTCTGAAGGTCAGAGAGTAATTGATCAACTTCTTCCTGTTTCAAAATTGTCTTGCCGCGAACTGATCGGTGGCATGCAATTTTGGCAGCAAGTGTTTCCCTCAGTTCTCGGTCGGGGGCAACACCTTCTATGAGGCATGATGCGATATCTGCGAGGATGCCTCTGATATCCGCATCTCTCAAGACTTCCGGCAGTGAACGAACAACAATAGAATTATGCCCGAAATCATCAAGTTCCATCCCAAAATCTTTCAGGATAGAGCTATTGGCAAGGACGACATGATATTCCTTGTGCGATAACTGTAACTGCCTGGGGAACAGCAGGGGGTGTGGATTGATATCGACCCCTCCGAGAAATCTCTCATATAGTACCCTTTCATGGGCTGCATGTTGGTCGACCAGTGTCAGACCTCCCGGTTCTGAGACGGCAATGAAGGCATCCCCAAATGGGATGAAAGATACGCAAGTCTTGTATCCGAGTTCAAGGGCTTCGGATATAACCGAGGTGGAGGGGAAGTCATGTGTTTTGGGTTGCAGAGGGCGCGGGAGGGCATCTTTGATACCGGATAGCACGAAATTATAGATTGGTTCTTTATTTTCAAACCGCACTTCGCGCTTCGCCGGATGAACATTAACGTCTACGACACCGGGGTCAATTGTAAGAAATAGAAAAAAAACGGGATGCTTTTTTTGAGGAAGGATTCCTTCATATGCATTATAGATGGCATGTGTTAAAGAGGGGTCTCTTATCGGCCGTTTGTTGATAAAGATAAACTGATAGGTCTTACTGCTTCTCAAATTACTTTCCTTTGCCACGAAACAATTCATCTTGATGTCTGCCGTTTCTCTGTTGATATCGATAAGTCCGCCGACGAATTCTTCTCCGTATATTTGGACGATCCTTTCCCTCGGGGACGATGCGACAGGAATGCGCATGATTTCACGATTATCCGACACCAGGCTGAAACCGATTTCATGATGTGCGAGTGCCTGCTCTGTCACTCTGTCAATAACATGGAAGCTCTCTGTATTATGTGCTTTAAGAAATTTTCTTCGTGCAGGGGTATTAAAAAAAAGATCTCTCACCTCAACGGTTGTTCCTACAGATGGGGAATCTTTGACTGACTTTATTTCTCCACCCTGAATTTCTATGGATACACCTTGGTGGGTACTTTTAAGAGCTGTGACAAGTCTTACCTTTGCTATAGATGTAATGGATGGAAGAGCCTCGCCTCTGAACCCCATTGTACTCAGGCGAAAGAGATCCTCTTCATTATGAAGCTTGCTCGTTGCATATCGTTCAAAACAGAGGAGGGCATCTTCTTTATCCATTCCCTCGCCGTTATCCGAGACCTTGATGAGACGCTTTCCACCGTACAGAATCTCTATCCTGATATCCGTACTTCCTGCATCAATAGAATTCTCGACCAGTTCCTTCACAACAGAAGCAGGCCTTTCTATAACCTCTCCTGCTGCAATCTTGTTTCTTAAAATAGGTGGAAGGATACGGATCTGCGACACCTCTACCTCGTCTCAGACGTAAATCTCTCGAATTTTTCTTTTCTTACTTTCTCTATCTGTGATATTCTAACATACGATACCTTCGTGAAGATTCTGAAATAATTTCTTTCGAGAAATCACATGAAGAAGCGGAAGAAACTTAGACCCGATTGGGATGAATACTTTATCAACATCGCAAGAGCAGTCTCCGCAAGGGCTACCTGTCTGAGGAGAAAGTACGGCGCTGTTATTACAAAAGGTAACATCATTGTCAGCACGGGTTATAACGGTGCGCCTTCCGGAATGAAGGATTGCCTTGATGTCGGCAAATGTTCGAGGAAAGAACTTCAGATTCCTCATGGTGAACGGTATGAACTCTGTCACAGTGTACACGCAGAGGCAAACGCGATCATCCGTGCCTCTGCCGATGAACTGCAGGGGGCAACCATTTACATATCGGGCAGTGCTGCTGAAAGAAGCGAATGTGATGCTGAGCCATGTATGATGTGTAAAAGGATGATACTGAATGCAGGGATCGCGAAGGTGGTATACTCAGATGGGAACAAAGGATTCTTTGTCCTTGATCCCAGGAAATGGTTGAAAAAGAGGGTTTAGGAGAATGAAGAATATTCTTGTCACAGGATGCGCAGGGTTTATCGGTTGGAAGGTTTCTGAAAGGTTAATCGGTCAGGGGCTGAATGTCGTCGGGGTGGACAACCTTAATGACTATTATGATCCGAGGTTGAAAAAGTGGCGTATCGAGCGGCTTAGCAGGCAGGCGGAGGAAAGCGGCAATAAGGCCGACTTTTCTTTCTTCCGGTGTGATATCGCAGATTTCAAGGCAGTCAAAACTGTCTTTGCCAATAATGAAATCCATGCTGTCATCAATCTCGCAGCAAGAGCCGGGGTAAGGGCGTCCGTGGAAGATCCCTGGGGATATCTCGATACAAATATAAAGGGCACCTTAAATTTTCTTGAGTGCTGTAAGGAATACAACGTTCGAAAATTTATTTTAGCGTCCACTTCCAGTCTCTATGGCAATAATGAAATTCCTTTTCGAGAGGCGGACAGTACGGATACCCCTTTGGCGCCGTATTCTGCGACAAAAAAGGGGGCGGAGGTCCTCTGTTATAGTTACCATTATCTCTTTGGCATTGACATAAGTATTCCGAGATATTTTACTGTTTACGGACCTGCAGGAAGACCTGACATGAGTATCTTTATCTTTGTGAAAAACATAGATCGCGGTATTCCCATAACGGTTTTTGGCGACGGGAAACAGAAGAGGGATTTTTCATACATTGATGATATTGCTGACGGAACCTTGCAATGCCTTCAGCCCTTTGGATATGAGATATTCAATCTGGGCAATGACAACCCGGTTGAACTGATCTCTGTGATAAACCTGATAGAAGATACCCTCGGTAAGAAGGCGGTAATGAAGTTTTTACCCCGTCATCCCGCTGATGTTGTTGCAACCCGGGCGGACATTAAAAAATCAAGGGATATGTTGGACTGGTATCCAAAGACTACCATAGAAGATGGTATCCGAAAGACTGTTCAATGGTATATCGAAAACAGAGAGTTTGTTAACAGTCTTAAGGGGTGATATTTTTTTTGGCTCTTCGCAGATTTGAATGGATAATTCCTATAGCACACCATGTCATTCCCCGACTTGATCGGGGAATC
>JBGPPR010000035.1:0-7797 GCA_041488675.1 Thermodesulfovibrionia bacterium | reverse complement strand
GAGATTAAGATGAACTTCGGCTGTATAGGGCTTGATACGGAGGGCCTTCCGAAAACTTCTTACTGCATGGTCTATTTTGCCCTGCCGCCAGAAGGCATTTCCAAGGGTGTTATAGGCGCTGAAGTTATCAGGCTCAATTGCAACAGCCTTCGAACAGGCACTCATTGCTTCTTCGTTCCTGCCGAGATTCTGTAAAGCTACAGCAAGGTTTGCATAAAATCTTGCTGATTTGCCATTGCATTGGATAGCCTTCTTGATGAAATGGACTGCTTCTTCATTATTGCCTGTCTGAATGGCGAGGAGTCCGAGCAAATGCAGGACGTCAGGGTTATTGGGAGCGCATGCGAGAGCCCGGCGATAGAGGCCGTCGGCCTGCTGAAAATCACCGGCCTTGTGATATTGAAGGGCGAGGTTCAAAGTCTCACTTAGAGGAGCAGATCTTTTTTCTGCAGAAGGATATTTAATCTGCGATAATCCTTTCACCTCACAGAGTGATATGCCTTAGTCGGTTTTCCTGTCAACATCCCGCTTCACATGGAGTGGGAAAAATAACTACTTCAAAAAATCGAGCAGTGATTGAGATATTAAGCGTGAAGCTGATTCTCTCAATGCCTGAAGGGCCGTCTCTGTTTTAAGGATTTCTGTTATCGTCTGTTCCATGTCAGCATCTTCTGTTTTTGAAAGGGCGTTTTTAAGGTTCAGGGCAGCGTTATCAAGTCTTGCATTCTGATCATTGAGATGGACTTGCCTTGTCCCGATTTCTGCCTGAACTTGTAAAACCTGATTACCAGCATCGTCAAGAGGAATTGAGAGAGCCATCAACCTGTGCGTTGCCATCTCTTCACGGATAGCAGCGTCTGAGTGCAAATCAGAACCGGTAATATCTTTATATTGCCAGGCATAACTCATGACATTTGCGACGTCCATGAGATTCGAGATGCTGAATGTATCGTAGTCAGGATCTCCTGAATTACCAATCTCTATCGTTATCGTGGTGACGCCTGTCGAGGGGTCAGTCGTTTGACCATAATTGAGAGGGGTGCCATCAGGAAGTTCTGTCGGGAGGGGTCCTTCAAGGGTAAAACTGAATGCCTCACTCCCCTGTATATTTGAGGGGAGCGTTGCTCCTGTATCGAAGGGTATCTGTATCTCACCAAGATCTCCGTTGTAATCATAATGACAGGTACTTGAATTATAGGAGAATGCAACCTGGTCAGTTTTATATCCCGAGAAGATATATCTGTCTCTTAGTTTGGTATTCGATAATTCAAGAAGAAAGTCTCTCCATTCAGCAGCCTGGTTTGAATAGAAAGATCTGTTTTCATCAGTCTGATCGTTTCCTCCCATGGAAAGTAATTCTTTCAATTTCAATAGGCTGTCTGAAACCGAACCCAGAACTTTGTCAGTAAACTGGAGATGGAAGTTCGCTTCTTCAATATTTCTTTTGTACTGCTCAGTGTTGTTAATACTCAGCCGGTAATCCAGTGATCTCATCATGCCGATAACATCATCCGAGGGTTTCTCTATTCTTTTCCCTGATGCTAACTGGCTATTCAATTTTGCGAAATCTTCCATGTTCCTTTGGAGTGAACGTGTAAGCTGGTTGAATATCATAAACGAAGTTATTCTCATAGATCTAAGAGAGTCTGTAACAGTTCGTCTGTTATTTGGATCATCTTTGCACCAGCCTGATATGACCGCTGGAACCGTATGAGGTTTGCAGCTTCCTCATCCAGAGATACACCGGACAGAGATTCTCGTTTGGTATTTAATTCGGACAGGAGGTTATCATCGAATGTCAGGCTGTCCGAGGCTGCCCTGCTCATGGAACCAATCGTGGATACGAGTCCACCGTAGTAACTGGAAAGTGTTGCGCCGCCGAGGTTCGCTATGGAATTCTGGTAAAGTTGCACGATGCGGAGGGCGTTCGAGTTATCTCCGGGTAACGCGGCATTTGATGAAGCAGCAGCTATCTTCTGTTGATCCGAAATAGCAACTTGAAAATTCTTCATAACATCTGTCAAAGGACTCACCGTGAATTTGTCAGTAGAGGTAACGGTTCCTGTGATAGAGATCTCTATGCCGTCAAAGCTTATGGGGCTTCCGGAGACGTATGCTCCGGATGTCACGAGTGTGCCGTTTTGCTTGTTGTACACAAGGTAGTTGCCGGATGCATCAAACTGTATGCTGTACTCATCGAGGGTCAGTTGAGAGGAGTCTGTTATGGTAGCAGTCATATCTGCGCCGGATGAGAAGTCTCTTGTTGAGAGTTGGAGAGGTGCGAAGAAATCATTGTCTGTGGTTCCATCGAGTCCATATCCTGACCTGTGAAGCATGTTGATCTCCTGAATGAGAGACGCAATGAGTCTTCGCAGACCGTTCAAAGAGTTTGTTCTGATAGTATCCCGAACCGAGATGAGTCCTCCCAGTTGTCCTTTCTTGATATTTCCTGTAATATTGATCCCGTCGAGGTAGAGGTCTTTGTCACCCTCTTCGTTGGTCCTCGTGGAAAGACTGTTTGATGTTTCGCCGGAGACGAGATTTCTCATCCCTGCCATGATCGTCATAGAACCATTTTCATCTTCATAAGAACTGAAGTCAACAAGAGTGGCAAGCTCGTTCATGAGCACATCCCTTTGGTCTCTCAGGTCATTTGCATTCTGGACTTGAGACCCTGCCTCTACCTGGACTATCTTACCGTTTATTGCAGCAATCTCTGATGCGATAGCGTTTACACGTTCGGCAATGTTATCTATTGAGTCGCTTACACTTTCGAGGTTATCTGTAATTCCACGCTCCATCTGCTTTGCAGCGAGAACAAGAGAATTTGCTTTCTGGAGCAAGTCGCTCCTCTGGACAAAACCTTCGGGGTTTGTGGCAAGTTCCTGCCATGCGTTGAAGAAATCTGTCAGCGGGACAGCCAGACCGATATTTTTTGCTTCATTAAAAATTTGCTCTATCTGGCTGAGGGTCTGATTCAGTGCTGAGGATCTACCGTAATTCTCGTATTGCCCCAAGAGTTGAGTTTGAATAAATTGATCGTAATACCTCTTGATTCCGGTAATTGTTACCCCGTTTCCCAAGAGATTGCCACTGAGGGCGACAGGGGCTGCAACGGCAAAGAGGGCTTCTCTCCTGGTGAACCCGGGTGTGTTAACATTGGCAATATTTTGGCTGGTTACGGTGAGAGCTGTCTGACTCGCGAAGATTGCTGATTTAGCAATATCGAATAATCCGAATAAGGACAATCAGATCTCCTTCGAGAGCACAGCTCCCGTGTTCTTCTGATTGATATGCAAACCGAAAGATTCCAGAAAACCAACTGAATTTCGGACAGCACTTAAAGAACGTTCGATCAAAATCATATTAAAATCATTCAGTTCCTGGATGCTTTGCAGCAAGGACGTCAATTGCGATCTCACGAGCTGAAAGTCATTGTCTGCTGTCAGATCAGAAAGACTCTGCAAACTGACACTGCCGGCGTTCCCGTTATCGGCAGAATATTTTTTGATCAGCCTTATCCTTTCTTCTTCAAGAAGTCTGAGCCTCAGGAGTATGGTATCCTTTTCCTTTGAGAGATTTTCAACCTCGTCAGCGTCCAGATTAATGAGACATTCTCTTTCCCGTTGGAGCAATGAGACAAGTCCGCGATAGCTTCTTGTCTGTTCAATAAGGATACTCTTGATGGAATCAATAATACTCATAGCTCATCAAGAAGCTTTTGTGCTGTTTTTGAGGTATCAATCTGATAATTGCCCGATTTTAGAGCTTCTTTAATCGTCCTGATTTTTGCTTCCCGCATTGCCGGTAATTGTTCAGCAGCAGACATCAACTCAGCAACCTTTTTGCCTTGTCTGGAAATATTAACTTTATCAACTGATTTTGTTTTATCTGATTTTGCTATCCTATTCGGTGCCTTGGTTTGAGAAACCTTCTGAGCATTGGGCTTTATCTCCTGCCCATCTTGTGGTTTATTCCCATAAATCTTCATCAGTGTCTCCTCTCAAAGGATCTTTCTTTTTTATCGGAATCATCGAGAAATTCTTTAATTTTATCCTTTTGCCAAAAGCTTCACAGGATCAACGTATCCTTGTTTGTCTAGTATTTCGAGATGTAAATGAGGTCCGGTGCTCTTTCCGGTATAGCCAACATGGGCTATGATTGTATTGGTATCCACCTGATCACCTTCTCTTACAAGGTTTGTCTTGTTATGTGCATACTTACTGATCAGACCGTCACCGTGGTCAATGACAACGATGTTGCCATACCCTGCTTGCTCGCCGCTAAAGATTACCTTTCCCTTTCTGATCGGATGAACCTCGGTCCCGACCGGCGCTGCTATGTCTACACCTGTATGAAATCGGTCATCGCCAAAGATCGGGTGCCTGCGCATACCGAAAGGAGAGCTGATGACTCCATGAACAGGCAATGAACGCAGCCCGGGATCGGGCTCTGATAAAAGGGAACCGCTATCCGGTTCAGGGCTTTGAGTTTGAATTTCGGATGTCTTTTCATTCTTGATATCCGGTTCTGACTTTCCGTTATTAAATGTCTTGAGCAACATTTCCTGAAGTCCAAGACCTCTCTCAGCCAACAGTCTCGCAAGTTCCATGTCAAACATGCCCATATAGGTGTCCTTGCCAAGACTTTCTTTGGTTTCTGCAGTGGTTGTCTGTCTCATTGCCTTTATCAACTCATACACGAAGAGTGCTTCCATCTCTTTTGCCACTGCCTTTACAGTATCCGGGTCATTTCTCCCTCTGTATTCCTCGATATTTCGGTGGTAATAGCCCGGTACATTATATGAACTGTTCATCAAATGATCTCCAATTCAGCCCTCAACGCTCCTGATGCTTTCAAAGCCTGAAGTATAGCGATCAAATCTCTTGGTGTCACCCCCAGGGCATTCAAGGCCCTGACGATTTCTCCGAGGGTAGTGCCTGAAACCTCTATGAGGGATCCCCTCTGTTCCTTAACAGTGACATCTTTTTGAGGTACGACAACTGTTTCAGCTTTTTCAGGTGCAAAAGGCGGAGGCTGAGAAACCCTGAACTCTGTTCTTATTTCGATGGTGAGGTTGCCATGGGCTATGGCAACAGGCGATATCGTAACTTTATCGCCGATCACAACAGTTCCTGTTCTTTCATTTATTACAACCCGTGCAGGGACATCTACGGAGATGTCAAGTCCTTCGATCAGAGCAATAAGTTCTACTTTCTTATCAACGTAACCTGGCGGTATCTTCAACCGTATTGCCGATGGATCTATTGTCGAGGCATACTCAGAATTCAAAGTCTTGTTTACTTTTTGCGCAAGCGCTGTTGCAGTTGTAAAATCGGGTCGATGGAGAAAGATCTTAATCTCCCCACCGTTTCCAAGGGTAAAGGGCAGGTCTTGTTCTACGATAGCGCCTTGAGGAACTTTTCCTGCGGTGAGATGATTTTTCTGAACGACTGTTCCACCGCCGCCACCCGCAAATCCACCAATAGAGACAGGACCCTGAGCAAGGGCGTAGACATTGCCATCAGGACCTTTCAAATGAGTGAGAAGGAGGGTTCCACCCTGGAGACTCTTCGCATCTCCAAGGGTCGATACCAGGGCGTCTACCTTGGAGCCGGGTTTTGGGAACGGCAGCAGGGTAGCAGTAACCATAACTGCAGCCGTATTTTTAGCCATAATATCCCTTGCCTTCACAGCGATTCCCATTCTCTGGAGCATATTTGCTATGCCCTGCAATGTTGCAAGACCTGTGTCTCCTGTACCACTGATACCAACAACAAGTCCATATCCGACGAGTTGATTCTCTCTTACACCCTCAAAGCTTGCAATGTCCTTGATTCGTTCGGCATAAACGGCAGTGAAGAGTGAAAAGTGAAAAGTCAAAAGTAAAAGAAGGGGTATGATCAGGATTCGTTTTTTTGTATTAAACTTTTTAACTTTTAACTTTAAACTTTTAACTGTCTTTAAAATGGCCATACTCTGTCCAGAATCCGCACAAGCCAGCCAGGACTCTGTTTTTCCTGAACAACACCACTGCCAACAAAATAAACTTTGGCATCTGCCACCCTACTGCTGAGCACGGTGTTGTCTGCTGCGATATCATAAGGCCTTATTGTTCCTCGCAAAACAAAGAACTGTCTTTCTTTGTTAATGGTAATTTCCTTTCTGGATTCTAAAATGAGGTTGCCATTCGGCATGACCTCTACAACCTGCGCTGTTATGGTTCCCACAAGTTTTCCCTCTCTATTCGTCTCACCCGTACCCTTAAAGTCATCCTTCATGGAACCCTTGACGGTAGGTGAAAACGTGTAACCGTGGCCATAGAGATTTTGTAAATTTAAGTTGGGTGGTGCACCCAAAAAGTCATCAACACCGGCATCAAGTGTGGATTCTCTCGCTGTATTGGTGTCAGCCTTTCCTGACCCTGAGATGTTCTCCACTACCAATATTGTCACAAGGTCATTCAGTCTCCGTGCTTTAACGTCTTCATATAGACTCGCTGTATTACGACGCCACAGAGAATTGAGGGAGGGAGGCTCAGTCCTTCCTTCCGGTACATATTTGGGAGGAGGGGGGGGAAGATCAGGTGTCGTTGCACAGGAAAATAGAAAGAAGACACAAAGCGCCGAGCACAAGGCATAGAGTATGCTCTGTGGCCTGTGCATCGCACTCCCTGCCCGGAGCTTTCTGCCCTGTATGCTGTGCATTCAGAACTCTACCTTAACAGTGTTTTCATTTAGGAGGAGTCCGTTTATGACTTTTTTTGACGCAAGGTTCACAGCCCTTACACGGTTTCCAACAGCGCTGTTTTCTTTTATCTCACCCAGTGCGGTTATGATGAATGAAGGTGATTCAATGACAAGCGTCACCTTCCGCCCTCTTTTGACAAGGGGCATGTCTGCTATCATGGTATCCACGAGAGGAGCATTGGCAACTATTGAACGGGTCAAGGGTTTACCGATCATCTGTTCTACATTTTTTATAGCACCCTTCGGTATCCGCATGACATCCATCAATTTTGGAAAGACATCATCCTTCTGAAGATTGTGCCCCTTTCTGAAGGCCCTTGCACTCATGACAATCCAGTCAAAGGCTTTCACACTTCCTGTTGCCGTCATCTTCATACCATTTCTGAACTCCATGGTGAATGCGGTCTTGCCGGGAGGACCCTTTTCGACCACTATCTTTGACGGCTGTTCATCGGGAAGCTTATCGCTTATCAGGAGATCACCTATTTCTATCTCAGCCCAAGGATAATTCTCCTTCAAGTGCGCCTTTAGTACAGCCTCAGGACTCCAGGGGATTGCCTTTACAGAGGAAGACATAAGGCAAAGAGCAAAAAGCAACAAGCAAAGAGCAAGAGCTTTCTTACCTATGCTTCTGACTCCGGACTTCTGACTCCTGACTTCCACTTATCTTCTCAGATTATTACACATCTGGAGCATCTCATCGGACGTCTGAATAGCCTTCGAATTGATCTCATAAGCCCTCTGGCTTACGATCATATTTACCATCTCCTCTACGATATTTACATTGCTCAGTTCTAAGAACCCCTGAGCGATTGTTGCGAAACCTTCTGTTCCGGGAGACCCCAACAGCGGGTCACCTGATGCAGCAGTAGGAGTGAATAAGTTCCTCCCTTTAGCCTGAAGCCCGCCAGGATTGATGAACCTTGCAAGCTCCATCTGCCCTATCTCTGTTGGTGTCGAGCTCCCGGCTTGAAGCACCGTGAACTTCCCGTCTGAGCTCACGGTTATGTTCATTGTATCTGCAGGAACTGTTATGTTCGGTTCCAGG
>JBGPPR010000034.1:0-7848 GCA_041488675.1 Thermodesulfovibrionia bacterium | reverse complement strand
GCAACAGGAACTTCTTCTGCGGCTCTTTCAGGCATTAGTTTGTTGACAATTTGGTGGGCTGATAATCTTCCATATCCAATAGAGACGCAGAGCTCCTCAAAAGATAGGCTATTGAAGAACGTCAAAGCTTCCTGCATCTTCTCTGATTTCAGTACGGAGGGGCCAAGGTCATGTCTCTTCATCTCTCCCTCGAGTAGTTTGAGTCCGAGTTGTTCAGCCTGTTTCCTTTCTTCTGTCTTTATCCACTGCTTTATCCTGCTCTTGGCTCGTTGCGTGACAACAAATTTAAGCCAGTCTCTGCTCGGTCCATGTGTGGGAGAAGTCATGACTTCGACAGTGTCACCGCTTCTGAGAGTATACTTCAGGGGAACGATTCTGCTATTCACTTTCGCACCAACGCATTTATGGCCTACTTCTGTATGTATGCTGTAAGCAAAATCAACAGGTGATGAGCCAACAGGGAGTTCCTTGATATCTCCTTTCGGGGTAAAGACATAGATAACATCCAGCACGACTTCGCCTTTTACAGCATCGAGGAAGTCCGCATCGGAAAGTTCTTTCTGTGAGTGTATCAGTTCTCTAAGCCACGAGATATATTTACTGCTCTTTTCATCAATTTTACCTTTTTCTTTATATTTCCAGTGAGATGCTATGCCGTGTTCTGCGATCATGTGCATCTCATGGCTCCTTATCTGAAATTCGACTCTTTCTCCTTTTGGTCCGATTACAGTCGTCTGAAGAGACTGATACATATTTGATTTCGGTACCCCGATATAATCCCTGAATCTGCCGGGTATCGGTGTCCAGAGGGAATGAATCAGGCCGAGAATTGCGTAACAGTCAGCCGTTGAATCAGTAATTATCCTCAGACCAAGGACATCATGAATCTGCTCAAAGGGAATCGTCTGTTTCTGCATCTTTTGATAGATGCCATAGTAATGCTTAACCCTTCCTGAAACCGTCCCTGGAAGACCAGCCTCTTCCAGTTTGTCATGCACAATCTTGATAAGCTCTTTCAGGTAGCCTTCCTGTTCCTCCTTCCTCTTGGCGACCTTCCTGACGAGCTCAGTATAGAGTTTAGGCATCAGAAATTTAAAGCTAAGGTCTTCAAGTTCCGTTTTCAACCACCCTATACCAAGCCTGTTTGCAATCGGTGCATATATCTCGATTGTTTCTGTTGCGATCCTGTGCTGCTTATGTTCTGGAAGATATTTGAGAGTCCGTACGTTATGGAGCCTATCTGCAAATTTAATGAGCATTACCCTGACGTCCTCTGACACAGCCAGAAACATCTTTCTGAAGTTTTCTGCCTGGGCTTCCTCTTTTGTCTTAAAGACCATCTTGGAAAGTTTTGTTACCGATTCCACAAGGAATGCGATCTCTTCGCCAAAGAGTTCCTTTATTGCTTTCCTTGTTATCCTCGTGTCTTCGATGGTGTCGTGTAGGAGGCCTGCTGCAATCGTTGCGGTGTCCATCTTCATGTCGGCAAGGATCGATGCCACGGCAAGGGGATGTTCTATATACGGTGATCCTTCTATTCTCTTCTGGCTTGAGTGGGCTTCACTCGAGAATTGATAAGCCTTCTTTATTGTTTCTACTTCTGCGTCGGGGTTGTAAGAACGGACCTTTTTTATCAGGCTGTCTATGGTAATTGATTCTTCTACCATAAAATATTATACAATTTTGATTGCGCTGACAATCGGGCCTATAAGTTACAAGTTAAGAGTTGAGCATTCGAAAGACTTTTCGCTTTTTTTGATTGGAACTTCAGAGGAACTTCTTATAGGCTTGGCCTGAATGCCTTCAGGTTCAACTGCAGGGATCTGCCACCTTCCCATTCATTGATAACCGGTGTGAATACAGCATCAATCGTGGTTGAGACTTCGAGCTTCTCAAAGAATGAACCCATATCAAACCCTATAGCATCAAGAGACTGAGACCTTTGTCTTAGTCTCATCTTCAGGTGATTGTTACCAACAACTCTTGGATAGACAACCTCAAGCCCCTTAGAGCCTAACAAGGGTACCGGATTGCGGAAGCCGAAAGGTTCAAGAAGGGTAAGTTCTTTGATGAGCGTAAAATTTATGTGAGAGAGATTCACATCAGCATCTATTTCAAGGTAAGGCGTAAAATCACTTTCTACGAGAGTTTCCTCAACAATTGTGTTGATCATCTCCTCAAAGGATGAAATAACCTCTGCATTCAAACGAAACCCCGCGGCCTGTTTGTGACCCCCAAAGCCTGCGAGAAGTTCTCTGCAGCTTGTTAGTCCCTTATATATGTCAAAAGGAGGTATGCTCCTTGCTGAACCCACGGCAGTGCGTCCCTCTTTAGATATAACAAAAGCAGGTCGATAGAAAGTCTCAGCGATTCTTGATGCAACGATACCGATAATGCCGGGGTGCCATCCTTCTGAAGAAAGGACAATAGCTGAGCGAACACCGTTGTTCTCGAGCTTACAGAGGGCTTCCTGATAAACTTCTTCCTCTATCCGCTGTCTCTCTGAGTTGAGACCGTCCAGCCATGTCGAAATAGCAATCGCCTCATCCTCAGAATTAGTGAGAAACAGCCTCACAACGTCACTGGCATCTGAAGCCCTGCCGGCCGCATTGATTCGCGGGATGATGGTGAAGGGCAGAAGTCCTGATTTTACTTCTCTCCCATGAATACCGGATATCTTTTTAAGTGCCCTTAATCCTTGCCGTCCTCCACTTTCTATAAGTCTTAAGCCTTCTCTGACGAGAAGTCTGTTTTCCCCGGTGATAGGAATAACATCAGCAATTGTGCCTATGGCAGCAAGGTCAAGAAGAGAGGTGCTCATTTCGCGTGACCCATGACACGAGATGTCTAACGCCTGAGCTAATTTAAGAGCTATTCCGGCACCAGACAGGTTGGAGAGGGGAGATTGAGGCTGTGAGATTTTCGGGTTAATAATAACAAGGGCATCCGGAAGGAGCAAAGGGCTATGAGCTGAGTGCGAAGAGTCCGCAGCGTAGAACTTTTGTTCTTTGCTTTCTATTGGTTTGTCCTCTAATCTCTTTGCACTCTGTTGCTCTACGCTTCTTAGGGGCTCATGGTGGTCGGTTATAACGATATCAATCCCCTCCTTCTTTGAGAGGGCTGCTGCTTCAAATGACGTTATCCCGCAATCAACGGTGATTATGAGTTTGACCCCGAGTTTCTTTGCCTTTTCCACGCCGGCGAGATTAAATCCGTACCCATGAGCAATCCTGTTGGGAATAAAATAACAGACGTCCAGTCCGATCTCCTTAAGGGCATAGACCAGTATTGCAGTGGCAGAGAGCCCATCTGCGTCGTAGTCGCCGTGAACCAGGACCTTCTCCTCCCTTTTTACTGCCTCCTGCACTCTTTCAACCGCAGTTCTTAAACCAATCAACTCAAAGGGGTCCGAGAGGTCTGCAATCCGTGGGTTCAGGAAATCGTAAATGTCCTGAGGTGTCTTGATACCCCTATTTATGAGAATTTGGGCCATTACATGCGAGATAGAAGCAGTTCTTGAAAGATACTCTATGTATTGGGGGTTCGTCCTGTTGACAAGCCATCGCCTATGCATATTTGCATAAAAGCTTAGAGCTTTGAGCATAGAGTTCTATACTATTAAACCACTGCTTCATGCTATTAGCTCTTCGCTCTTAGCTCTCTGCTTTTTTATTCACTTTTTGGCGAATGGTCTCTTGCCTCCCCACAGGAGGACGATCGGGCTTGCAACAAATATCGATGAATAGGTTCCGACAACGACACCCATTATCATTGCAAGCGAGAAGTCATGTAAGACTTCGCCACCGAAAAAGAAGAGCGCTAACGATGTAAGGAGGACTGTTGCAGAGGTTATGATCGTTCTTGATAAGACCTCGTTGATGCTGGTGTTCATAACTGCCTGAACATCTTCCTTCTGTTTCAATTTCAGATTCTCCCTTATCCGGTCAAATACCACGACGGTGTCTGTCAGAGAGTAACCGGCAATGGTAAGGAGGGCGGTAACGAGGATGAGATTGATTTCCTTTCCCATAATAAAAAATAAACCAAGCACGGCGAGGACATCGTGAAAGGTTGCAATGGTCGCGCCGACACCAAATCTTACCTGAAATCTAAAGGCAACATATACGAGGAGCCCTATTACGGCAACGGCAATTGCCTTTGCTGCATCTGCCCTCAGCCTTCCTCCAACCTTCGGTCCTATAACGGTTGTCGAATCGACGACATATTTGTTGTCAGGAAATTCCTGAGACAATACCGTTGTTACAGCGTCTGCAACATGACCGAGTTCTTCCCCAGTTTTCTTCATCCTTATGAGGATCTTATTTTCTGTTGGAAGATCTTGAAGGTCAAAGTCCTTTAGCCCTGCCTTTTCGAGCGCAAGCCTCACGTTATGGAGCGCAATAGATTTTTCGAACTTCAGCTGAATGGCTGTCCCTCCCGCGAAATCTATTCCGAGGTTAGCGTGGCCCCTCGAGATCTGTACGATTGCAACAATGCCAAGGATGGAGAGAATTCCTGAAAGCGCGAAGGCTATATATTTCTTTCCGAGAAAATCGATATGGGGGTTTTTAATCAGTTCTATCATTGTCTTCCTAAATGCTTAAACTCTTTATTTCACGTCTGCTGTTGATAATATCGAAGACTGTTTTTGTGCCGATAAGGGCGGTAAAGAGATTTATAGCGACGCCCAGACTTAGCGTTACAGCAAACCCCTTTATAGGACCAGTGCCGAACTGGAAGAGAACGGCTGCTGTAATCAGGGTCGTAACATGGGAGTCGAAAATTGTCCAGAATGCCTTGTGGTATCCCGAGTCAACGGCTGCCCGTGGTGTCTTACCTGCCCTCATCTCATCTCTCATCCTCTCGAACATAAGGACATTTGAATCGACAGCCATGCCGATAGCGAGAATGATTCCTGCGATGCCGGGCAGAGTGAGCGTAGCATTCAGGGAAGCCATTGCACCAAGAAGGAGTATGATGTTGAAGAGAAGTGCCAAATCGGCAATTAATCCTGAAAGCCTGTAATAAAATATCATGAATACAGTGACAGCAAGGGTTCCGATAATACCCGCTAATTTTCCTGCTTCTATTGAGTCTCTGCCAAGGGAAGGGCCTACTGTAACATTCTGAAGCATCTTAAGAGGGGCAGGCAAAGCGCCTGACCGTAATACAATGCTCAGATCTTTTGCATCTTCTGTCGTAAAGTTTCCTGTTATCTGGGCATGTCCTCCCGAGATCTTCTCCTGAATAACAGGAGCTGAATAAACGGTATTATCAAGGATAATTGCAAGCCTTTTCTTGACATTTGAGCCTGTAACTTCTTCGAAGATTCTTGCGCCCGTCGCATTAAAAGAGATTGAGACATATGGTTCGTTAAACCTCTGGTCAATATTAACCCTCGCTTCACTCAAAAGGTCTCCCGTGAGGACAGCCTGTTTCTTGAGAAGAAGGGGCATCTTTCTGACAACTCCTGTCTCCTTGTTTATCTTCTTTTCGAAAAGTATCTCATCACCTACCGGTATCTTCCCTTCGAATTGTGTGAGCAGATTTTCCTCTTCACCAGGTGAGATGGACTGGGGGAGTTCTGCCGCCACAGGTGCTTCTTCATCCAGGAGTTTAAATTCGAGCTGAGCAGTCCTGCCGATAATATCGACAGCCCTCTTTGGATCTTTTACTCCAGGGAGTTGAACAACAATCTCGTTTTCACCCTGTCGGAGTATTGTCGGCTCTGAGACGCCAAACTGGTCTATTCTGTTTCGAATCGTCTCGAGGGCCTGATCAACAGCATTGTCCTTTATTCGTTGCTGTTCCCTGGCAGTCAGTTTGTACACCAGTTTGCCGGCAGCCTCAACGGGTGCGAGGTTTGGGTAGTTATCCTCGATTGCCTTTCTTATCTCAGGGGTGGAAGCATTCACCACAATATCAGATCCGCTTTTCATCACGTCCGCCGTGAGATTCCTTTTTGTAAGAATGTCCTTTATTGTCGAGACATACCTTTCGGTCGTTATTTCAACAGCCTTATCTCCCTCAACCTCATAGACGAGGTGAAGCCCTCCTCGGAGATCAAGCCCGAGTATAATTCCCTTAGAGGGCATATTGTTTTTCCACCATTCGGGCATATACTGGAAGATAGGAGTATTGGGGAGGAAAAATAGGCCAGCAAGTAGAATTGTAAGGCTTATAAGGATTACCTTCCAGAGAATTTTTTGTTTCACAAAACCTCCACTCCCAGCTTAGTCTTCCTCTGAAGGTGCCCTGAGCGCTGCAATATAGGACTTACCAAGCTTTACCTTCACATTTTCGGCAACTTTAATGGTAACGGTATTGTTGCTCACAGCCTCAATAACACCGTAAAGCCCACCTGAGGTAATAATTTTGTCTCCCTTCTTGAGATTTTCCATCATCTTTTTATGTTCCTTCACTTTTTTCTGCTGCGGCTTAATAAGTAGGAAATAAAAGATGACAAAAATGATGACGAGAGGGATAAGACTCCCTAACGCTCCCAAACCCTGACCTCCTCCTTGTGGAGAAGAAGGACCCATTGCATATGCGATATCACAAAGCATCTGACACCTCCAAAAATTCCAGATAATATAACTACTCTGTATATTTTTATCAACCCAATCCCCAAAAGCGTGTTTGTTGGAAAAACATACTTTTCACATTATTAATTATTCGTGACCCGCGGACGGATATCGAGCGCACGGTATCCGATGCCCCTTGTGTAATTCCAACGGAATTTGCGGTAAACTGAAGTGTGATTTCAGACATATTAGTGCCCTTTGCTGCCGTCGGCTTGGCAGAGCTTGGTGATAAGACTCAGCTGACGGTCTTATGCCTTGCTTCAAAAACAAGAAGGCATTTTGAACTGTTGTTGGGCATTATCCTCGCTTTTGTTATAGCAGATGGATCAGCTATCATTTTGGGCAATTTCATAACAATGCACATCCCGATTCAATATATAAAGATAGCTTCCGGCGCGATATTCATCCTGTTTGGAATTGTAACTCTCATGAGTAAAAAGCATGAAGATGCCGTATGCGACCTGAAAAAACCATTCGCGTCAGGATTTCTTCTCGTCTTTGTATCTGAGATCGGTGATAAGACCCAGATAGCCGCTGGTTTATTTGCAACTAAATTTAAGCCGGTCATGGTATTCATCGGCGTCATCTCTGCCCTGACAATTCTATCCGTCATGGCTATCTATTTAGGAAAGCTTATAGCCCTGAAATTGAATAGAAAAGTGGTTTCAAATATAGCCGGGGTTGTCTTCGTTCTCGTTGGAATATTTTGTTTGTTTTGAGTGAAAAACCTCTTTCATTGGAATTTGATAATTGATCATTACAAACGCGGATGTTCTTTCCTGCACTCGGCTGGAGTTTCCTTTAGTCCGCCTCTTCCCCAGATCCCCAGCCCATTTCTCCTTGCCTCATCCTGTGACTTTCTGAATTCATCAACGTATCTGACATTCGGCGGGAAAGTAAAGAGCATTGCATAACCTTCTCCGAGCATCTGAACATTTGCCATTCTCCTATCCCGTGTCCAAACATAGGACAGAAGCCTTCCGTATTTATCTGTCTTTTCAACATCAAACTCAAGGGAGACTGTCCATTGAGATGCATTCAACAAGTCTTTCAGATACCTCTTGGCCTTTTGCCCCCATGGCCTCTGCTCGAGTTCGGGTGCATCTATGCCGATTAACCTCACCCTTTCTCTCCTGCCGTCCCATAGAACAGTTATCGTATCACCATCGTTCACCTCAACAACCCTCACGTACTCAGCCTTCGGTTGCGTCTGCCCCTGATATCTGCCATAAAGGCTGACAAGCAGGAGCGCGATTGAGGCCGT
>JBGPPR010000033.1:0-8072 GCA_041488675.1 Thermodesulfovibrionia bacterium | reverse complement strand
GTAATGAAGCACAATCCGCCGAGATACATAAAAGGCAAAATGAATGTTTAATCCTTTGTGACTGACAGAGAAGGTTCTTCACGGCCTGAGCCATTTATCTTCTCGACAAAGGTTGTATTAAAGTCACCCTTTATAAAATCAAGATTGTTCAGGACCTTCTTGTGAAACGGGATAGTGGTTTTCACACCTTCAATGATAAATTCATCAAGAGCACGCCGCATTCGTGCAATCGCCTCTTCCCTGGTTTTTCCGTGAACGATGAGTTTGGCGATAAGAGAATCATATTGAGAGGGTACAACGTACCCCGTATATATAGCTGTATCTACTCTTACACCTGGTCCTCCAGGGAGCGAGAGGTACGTAATCTTTCCTGGTGAGGGGATAAACCTTTCAGGATCCTCCGCATTAATTCTGCATTCTATAGCATGGCCTGACGGTCTTATCTGAGCCTGCTTGTATTCTAAAGGGAATCCTGCTGCAAGTTTTATCTGCTCTTTCACGATATCAACGCCTGTAACTTCCTCGGTTACCGGGTGTTCAACCTGGATACGGGTATTCATTTCCATGAAATAGATATTGCTGTCATGATTGACAATAAATTCGACTGTTCCCACGTTTCGATAGCGTATGGCGCGAGCAGCCTTAACACCCAATTCTCCAATCTTCTTTCTGAACTTTTCTGACGTTGAGATAGGAGATGGGGATTCTTCAATCAGTTTTTGATGTCTTCTCTGTATTGAGCAGTCTCTTTCATTCAGATGGATGATATTGCCCTTATTGTCAGCTATAATCTGGACTTCAATGTGCCTCGCCTCCGGTATGTATTTCTCTACGTAGAGCTCGCTATTGCCGAAGGCAGTCAGCGCTTCTCTTTGTGCCACGTAGAGTGACTGTTCGAGATCTTTCTCCTCCTTCACAATCCTCATTCCGTGGCCTCCGCCACCTGCAGAAGCCTTGATTATTACCGGGAACCCTATTTTTTTTGAGGCCTTTAGGGCCATTTCTTCTGTCGTAACGGGACCGTCACTGCCGGGCACAACCGGCACACCCTTCCTTTTCATGATCTGCCGCGCCTTTGCCTTGTCACCGCCGAGTCTTATATTCTCAGGCGTTGGACCAATAAATGTAAGACCTGAGGTGCCACATGCCTCGGCAAAATGATAATTCTCTGACAGAAAACCGTACCCTGGATGAACGGCATCCGAGTCGGTTATCTCAGCAGCACTCAATATGGCAGGGATATTCAGGTAACTTTGGTTAGGGTTTGCAGGCCCTATACAAACCGATTCGTCCGCAAGTCTGTTATGGAGGGATTCTTTTTCTATGTCTGAGTAAACAGCAACGGTTTTTATTCCGAGTTCCTTGCTGGCACGAATGATCCGAACGGCAATTTCACCGCGGCTCGCTATCAAGATCTTTTTGAATAGTTTCATCTCAATTAGCTTAAAGCATAGAGCAGAGAGCGTAGAGTTTATACTCTTTGCTCATTGCTCTTAGCACTTCGCTTAAAGCTCCTGGCTTTTTGCTCATGCCGGCTCGATGAGAAAAAGAGGCTCTCCATATTCAACGGGCTGGCTATTTTCAACTAAGATCTTAATAACGGTTCCATCAATCTCACTCTCTATCTCATTCATGAGCTTCATTGCTTCAACGATACAGAGAACCTGACCTTTCTTAACCAGCGATCCCAATTCCACAAACGGAGCGGCCTCGGGTGAAGGCGCCCTGTAGAAAGTACCGACAATAGGTGAGGTTATGGTAATAAGCCTTGTCTCTTCCTCTACTGTCTCAGGTGTCACCTTTTCCTGGAGACTGCTAAATCTTTGCACTTGAATCTCCATGGGTGATAACATCCTCTCCCTCTTGATTCTGACTTTTGTGCCGTCTTTTTCCAATTGCAGTTCCGTAATATCCGTTTCTCTGAGAAGATCTATTAATTCTTTTAAATCTTCAATTTCCATTATTTGGCCCTTTCAATATATTCTGACGTCCTGGTATCTACCTTAATGGTATCTCCCTCGTTTATATGAAAGGGGACTTTCACAACAGCCCCTGTTTCCAATGTTGCCGGTTTGCCGCCACCCCCGGATGCTGTATCTCCTTTGAACCCTGCAGGGGCTGTCTTCTTTACCAGCAGCTCAACAAAGGTGGGAAGTTCTACGCTGAGCGGCTCTTCTCTCCAGTAAATGATTCCGACGACCATATTTTCTTTGAGAAATTTCTTTGATTCGCCAAGCTGATCAGCATTCAAAGGAACCTGCTCGTATGTTTCCACGTCCATGAAATAATACATATCATCCTGCATATAGAGGTACTGCATCTTTTTCCCTTCAAGGTGAGGAGTTTCCAATTTTTCACCTGACCTGAAGGTCTCTTCAAGGACACTCCCGGTTTTGAGACTCCTGAGTTTTGTCCTGACAATAGCGCCACCCCGACCCATCTTCACGTGCTGGAAGTCGACTATTTCACAAGGTTCGTTCTTAAATTCAACTTTAAGACCCTTTCTGAAATCACTTGTCGAAACCAAATGCATACCCCCGAATTGTAAAAGTAAACAATTTTAGCATTTTTAATAATATATTGCCTTAGGTACAATCTCTTTCCTACAAAAATTTCACTACTCTATCACAGTTCTGAGATAATTTCTATTCAATCACCTTGAAGCTTGAAAAGAGAACTTATCGGGAGGACAAATTATCTTATGATATAAAGGTCTTTAGGAAGGGTTGTCAGAGTTTCACAGCCATCAGCCGCTACCCGTACCATGTCTTCTATTCTTACACCCCCGATGCCCGGAAGGTAAATACCCGGTTCAACAGTGAAAACCATATCCTCTTTGACAATCTCTCTTACTTTTCTCGTTATTCGTGGTAATTCATGTACTTGAAGACCGACTCCATGGCCTGTTCCATGTTCAAAAAAGTCACCATACCCTGATTTTTTTATAAAATTCCTGGCAGAACCGTCTATCTCTTGAGCTGTTTGCCCCGGGGCAACATGACCGATTGCTTTCCTGTTTGCCTCTAATACAATTTGATACATTTCTTTCTTCTTATTCATATCATTTCCCTTATCTATGAATAATGTCCTCGTCATGTCGGAGAAATAACCGTCAGACTCTCCGCCCCAGTCTATGATGATCAGATCACCGCTTGCGATTTTCCTTTCCGTTGGTTTTGCATGCGGCATGGCTGAATTCGGACCTGATGCAACGATTACGTCAAAAGGAAGATGCCGGCAGCCTTTTTTCTTCAATCTCTCTTCAAGCCTCAGGGCGAGAGAAGTCTCCCTCAATCCTTCTTTGATATACGGCTTGACTTCAAGAAAGGCGGATTCTGCCCGCCGTATCGCTTCCTTGATTGAAGCAATCTCATGAGCATCCTTTATCTCCCTAAACCTTTCAATAAGGTCTTTTACTGTTTTGAGATTTAAATCTCCGGATAAGGTCACAAAAAAATCATAAGAGACGGAAGACTCAAATCCGAGTCTGCTGATGCCGATCTTTCGGGAGAGGTTTTTTATAATCTTTGTCACCCCTTCTTTTTGAATGAAGAAATCCCAACCGTATACCTCCTTCTCTGCCTGCTCTTTATATCGGAAATCAGTTATGAAGATATTTTCTTTTTTTGTGATGAGGAGAAAAGCCGATGAACCTGAAAAACCCGTGAGGTAACGAATATTGTGAATATTGGTGACGAGAAAGCCGTCAACCCCTTTTCTCTTGAAGGACTCCTTTAATCTGTCAATCCGGGATGTGCAATGAGTGATGGATGACTGAATCCTATGATAATTCATTAAATGATATTCTCTATGCTTGCTGCAGGGTTATTCATTCACAGTAAAGAGAGGAAAGAATCCCCTCTTTTATAAAGAAGGGTGCGGGGAGATTACTGAATAAAAACATTATTTCGAAAGAATGCTTTTCGCCGCCCTCAGGGCGAGGAGATAGCTAACAGGTCCAAAACCGCTTATCTGCCCGACAGCAACATCCGCCATGAAAGATTTTCTCCTGAACTCCTCGCGGCGGTAAATATTGGAGAGATGCACCTCGATCGAAGGTTTACCAACCGCTAAAAGGGCATCTCTTATTGCTATGCTCGTGTGGGTGTAGGCAGCAGGGTTTATAATCAGGGCATCATAGGCACCTTCCTGGATAGCGTTGATTATCTCTCCCTCACTGTTAAGCTGAAGTATCACGACGTCGATACGGAGTTCTGCAGCGAGAGAAAGGATATCATTGTTTATTTCTTCGAGGGATTTTATTCCATATATGGAGGTCTCCCTCAGGCCGAGGAGATTCAGGTTTGGACCATGAATGATGAGTACTCTCATCAGCTATCGTTTCTATTGGAGAGTTCTGAAAAACTCATCCCGCCTTTTTCTTATGCCGGCAAGAAGGTTGTCCATCTTTGCTATCAGATCTTCCTTGCCCTTTCCGAGGAGTTCCAGAAGGGTTTTCAGTTCTTCAAGACGCTGGAGCACATGAACGTTATCAGGCTCGATGGCGAGAATACTTTTATACATGTTAAGGGCCTCTGCATACTGACCCTGAGAGACATATGAGTCTGCAACACTGACGTCTATCGGAGATCCTTCAAGTATTTCCTTTTCCAGAGTTTCATTGATCTCTTCCATTGTAAAATCCGATTCTTCCAAAACCTCTTCGGATGCTAATCCTGAAGTTTCAAGAAGTTTTACTTCTCCTGTCGTCTCTCCTGTCTCTTCTTCGGCTTCGAAAGTAGTTTCAGTCAATTCTCTGAAAGATTCGGTCACAGCAATTTCAGATGGCTTCTCTTCCGCCACCGTGCCCTTGACTGTTTCTGCAACCTCGGGTTGCACAGTAACCCCTTCTTCCAGTACAGCGAGGTTTTTCTCCGCATCCCAGTCTAAAGGATTCAGTTTTAATACTGTCTTAAATTCTTCTATTGCCTTTTCTCTCATACTGAGGGAGCTATAAATTTCAGCAAGCTTTTTGTGCGCGTAGAGATTGTCAGGAATGGCACTTACGACCTTTTCAAATTCTGCGCTTGCTTCGTCGAGCTTTCCCTTATAGAGGTATATTTTCCCTAAGGAAACGTGTGCGCTCATATAGCTTGGATGTCTTTCAAGTCCTTTCGTAAGCGTTTCTATGGCTTCGTTGATCATCCCTATTTTCTTGTATTCTTCGGCAAGGGGTACAAAGAGCTTTGAACCAGGGTCTTTGTCCACTCTCTCCCTTAGTCTCTCAATTTCTTTTAGTGCCATAGTATGCCGAAATTTTTATCGAAACAGTGGAAAATGTCAAGCTCTAAGTTGGACCAGTCTGTCTAAGATAGCCTCCGCCACGGAATCCTTACTCAAGAGGGGAAGGCTTGTTTCTCCCTCTCTGTCAAGAATGACAACACTATTTGTGTCCACATCAAATCCAGAACCTGCTTTTGTAACATCGTTCCATACAATCACGTCCATATTTTTTTCTTTTAACTTCCTTTTTGCACGTTCAATTTTACCTCCTGTCTCGGCTGCAAAGCCTACAGTAAATAGCCTGTCCTTCCTTCTTCCAATATTTGAAAGGATGTCAGGTGTTTGGCAGAGCCTCAATAGGAGTTCTCGGGATTTCTCGATCTTTTCTCCTGCCCTTTCCGCAGGCATAAAATCAGAGACTGCGGCAGACATTATTAGTATGGTTGCTGCAGGCAGTTCTCGATTTACAGCATCGAACATCTCGACTGCTGTCTCAACATAAACGAAGTTCACTCCTCGCGGTTGATTTAATTCAGAGGGGCCGCTTATGAGAGTAACCTCCGCTCCTCTCCTCAACGAAGCCCTCGCTATGGCGTACCCCATCTTTCCCGATGACCTGTTCGATAAGAACCTGATGGGGTCGAGATATTCTCGCGTGGGACCGGCGGTTACAATAACTCTCTCTCCCGCAAGATCTTTTGGGCTGAGGGCAGACTTGATAGCCTCGATTATATCAGGGGTTTCCGACATCCTTCCCATCCCCTCTTCCCCGCATGCGAGGCTTCCCTTCTCAGGTCCAATCTGGATGATTCCACGGGACAGCAGATATTGAAGGTTCTCCTGGAATATGGAATTCTCGTACATCCTCCAGTTCATAGAGGGTGCGATGACTGTTTTTCCCGTGAATGAGAGCAGACAGGTGGTGAGAAGGTTATCAGCGATACCCCTTGCGAACTTCGCCACCGTATTTGCTGTCGCAGGGGCAACAACCATGATATCGGCACGAGCAGGCAACGATACATGAGATAGGGGATCACCGAAAAGATCAGAATAAACCCTGTTTTGCGAGGCAATCTCAACCGAGAGTGGGGTTACAAATTTCTTGGAGGCCTCAGTCATAATGACGGTGACTGAGGCACCTTCTTCTCTGAGTCTTCTTATGAGATCAACAACCTTATAAGCCGCAACTCCTCCTGTAACACCGAGGAGTATTGACTTATCCCTCAAGACCTTCTTCTCTCCTGTCGCCGAAGAGTTTCTCCAGGGCCTTTTTGTCCGTTGTTTCCCTTTCATGGAGATAAACCTTCAGGTCTTTCTCGAGTTCTGTGACCTCTTCACCGGCAACTTCCTTTTCACGCTCCTCGAGGAGTCTTCTGTAATCTAATTTACCTGCTTCCTCTTTAGCCTTCTTGGCTTGTTCGCCTGTCAGGAATTCGACGTTGTTGGATATTGTTTCTTCAATGGCTACGGTCGTAATCTTCCTCGCCTTTGTCTTAATTTTGGGGTTGACTCCCAAAGACAACTCCTTTGCCCTTTGAACTGCTATGGCCACAACCCTGTATCTCCCGTCTATCTTGTTCCTATCATATTCAATCGGCAGAGAAATAACATCCATCTTTTCCTCCTATTTGAAAAAATTCTCTTTCATCCATTGAGGCTTGATCCTCTCAGTTCTCGCCCTGTTTGCTATTATTATTGACGCGAGTTCCTTGAAAGCGTTATCGAAGACATGATTTACTATAACATAATCATACTCTCCATACCTTTTCATTTCCCCCACTGCCACTTTAAGCCGTTTTTCTATTTCTACCTTTGCATTAACCATGCGTCCTTCGAGTCTTTTTCTCAATACCCCCAGAGAGGGTGGAAGTACGAAAATATATATCCCTCCCGGAAATTCTTTTCTGAGCTGTCTGGCGCCCTGCACATCGATATCCAGTATTGCGTCTACGCCTGAATCTATTATTTCTTTAAGCCTTCTCTTTGACGTACCATAAAGCTCTCCATGGGTCTCCGCCCACTCTGCAAAATCCTTCTTACGAACCATGGCCATGAATTCATCTTTGTCAATAAATGTATAGTCCTTGTCATTCACTTCTCCTGTCCGGGGGGATCGAGTGGTGAAAGAAACTGAATGCTTGAGGTTAGGCAGAACCGATATTGCCTTTTTGTAGAGCGTCGTTTTTCCTGCACCTGAAGGTCCGGAGATTACAAAAAGAATGCCCTTATTCCTCTTCAAGAGTTTCTTTTTCTTCAAGGAATCTCTGGGTAATCGTTTCAGCCTGGAGAGCTGAGAGGATGATATGATCGCTGTCCGTTACTATGATCGACCGGGTACGCCTCCCTTCAGTAGCATCAATGAGTTTGCCCCTCTTTTTTGCTTCTTCACGAAGCCTCCTCATAGGCGCAGAGCCAGGGGTAACAATCGCTACTACTTTCGCGGTTGCTACCGCATTCCCAAAGCCTATGTTCGCGAGTACGGGTCTTAGGTCACCTTTTTTCATGCATTCTCCTTATTGTAGATTCTGAACCTGTTCTCTCATCTTTTCGATTTCGAGCTTCATGTCTACCGTCAGGCCCGATATTGTGGAATCGCTTGATTTGGCTGCAATCGTGTTTGTTTCCCTTCCCAGTTCCTGCAGGATAAAATCGAGTTTCCTTCCGATTACATTCTCCCCATTGAGAGTCTCTTTCAATTGCTGTATATGGTTTTCTATTCTATTCACCTCTTCCGAGATATCGAGTTTCTCGAGCATGACCGCAGCCTCCTGAATAATCTTTGAATCGTCTATCTCTCTCGGTTCAAGCAATAGCCGGACTCTCTCTGAGAACCTTGCTCTATATCGCTC
>JBGPPR010000032.1:0-8254 GCA_041488675.1 Thermodesulfovibrionia bacterium | reverse complement strand
GTCAATTACAAGTTCAGGGACTGGGGTATATCGAGGCAGCGGTACTGGGGAACGCCAATTCCTATTATCTACTGTGAACAATGCGGCGTAGTGCCTGTGCCTGAAAAAGACCTGCCCGTAATCCTTCCTGAAGACGTGGAGCTGACAGGCAAAGGCGCTTCCCCACTTCTTGATTCAGAGGAATTCATAAATACTAAGTGTCCCCTGTGCGGCGGGAAGGCAAGACGCGAAACAGACACGATGGACACCTTTGTTGACTCATCGTGGTATTTTATCCGCTACTGTCTTCCAAAAGGAAACATAGATTTGCCGTCAGCTCTGAGAAGTCCTGAATCCGAGGTCAGATACTGGATGCCCGTTGACCAGTACATAGGCGGTATCGAGCATGCGGTGCTGCACCTCCTCTATTCGAGATTCTTTGTGAAAGTCATGCGGGACCTCGGGCTTATCGATTTCAGCGAGCCTTTCGGAAACCTTCTCACCCAGGGCATGGTCATTAAGGACGGCGCCAAAATGTCCAAGTCAAAGGGAAATATTGTTGACCCTAATCGCCTGATACAAAAATATGGCACCGATACCCTGAGGTTATTCTCTCTCTTTGCGGCACCACCCGAAAAAGACCTCGAGTGGTCTGACAAGGGAGTCGAGGGCGCTTTCAGGTTTTTAAAGAGGTTGTGGGGAATAGTATTTAAAAATAGTGACAAGTTACGAGTAACGAGTAACAAGCATAGAGACAAAAACTCGTCACTTGTTACCCGTCACTCGTCACTGTTATTGAGGAAGACGCATCAGACCATAAAGAGGGTTACGAACGATATAGAGCGTGAATTTCATTTCAATACAGCAGTGGCAGGATTGATGGAACTCGTGAACGAGATAGCTTCCTTTGATCCCGGCTCGGATGAGGATTGGGCAAGTTTACGATTTGCCTTGGAGAAGACATTGCTTCTCCTGTCTCCCTTTGCACCTCATATCGCCGAGGAATTATGGGAGGCCCTCGGAAATAGACCGAGTATTTTTGAAGAGAAATGGCCCGACTGGGATGAAGAAATAGCGAAAGAGGAGAAAATTGAACTGGTTATACAGGTTAATGGGAAAGTGAGATCGAGGCTTTTGATACTCCCCGGCGTCTCTGATGCTGAAATAAAAGAGATGGCTTTTCATGAGCCGAAGATAAAAGATATTATTGGCAGTAAGACAATCAAGAAAGTTATTGTTGTCAAAGGGAAGTTGGTTAATATAGTCGCTGGAGATTAGATGAAAGCAAATGGTAAGGAGACGTCAAGAGGTTACGGCGACGATACCCGTATCGGTAACGTGAAAACGCTACACGTAGCCGATAGACGAAACGGGCTTCGTAACCGCCGCCTGTTATACTATGTTGTGTGCACTCTGCTCTTTGCCCTTTGCATAAGTGGCTGCGGTTACACACTCCAGAGCAGAGCAACATTGCCTTTTAATTCGATACAGATCGAGGGGATCGAGAATAAGACCGTTGAACCAAAACTCCAGGACAAGTTTTATAGAGCCATCACAGAAGAGTTTCTGAAGTATGGGATCAGCGTTCAATCACAGGCAGATTATAAACTCCGTGGAACGATCAAACGTTATGAATTACATGTCTTATCCGAGAGAAGAGATGTCGCAATAGAGTATGAAGTTGTCATTAAAGGAGATTTTAAGCTTGTTGGACCATCAGGTGATACAAGGGACATCAGAGATATAGGCTCACCTTTCATTGTCTCTTTCCCCGTTTCCGGAGCACTCGAAAATGTGCTGGCCTTTAAAGAACTTGCGTCAGAGCGTGCTATCAGAGACATGGCTATGGAGGTTGTTGCTGCCCTTGTTTACCAATGAGATGGATAATTTTTAGGGGATAGCATTTTCTTTTCAGAGAGGATTTGAGGATTTACAGATGGGTTTCCAGGCATTTCTGAATGAAATAGAAAAGGGTTTACCTTCACTGGTTTATCTCTTCCATGCATCAGACACCTTTTTAAACAGGGAAGCAATAAAGGTGATAAAGGAACTTGTACCTGAGGGCGAGAGGGAATTTAACCTCCACATCTTTGATTTCTCACGGGAGGCGGATGAAAAAACTCCTTTTGAACAGCTATTGGATACTGCAAATACAGTTCCCTTCTTCGGGAAAAGGAGATTTGTCATATGGTCAGGAAACCTCAAGGGACTTTCGAAGAAGGATATGAAGAAATTGGAGTCTTATTTCTCTAATCCTTCACCTTATTCAGTATTGTTGCTTTTTCACGAGGGAGTATTGAAGAAAGAGATAAGAGATAGTTTCAAGGGGGTAATCATATCCCTTGACATACGGGAAGCAGAGATTCCGTCCTGGATACGGCATAGGGCAAGGTTGAAGGGTTTTGAGTTATCAGATGATGTAGCCGGCTACCTGTTAGGTTTGAAAGGTCCGGACCTCGGTCTCCTTTCAGCGGAGGTTGAAAAAATTTCTTTTCTCGGCAAGCAAAAGGTCAGTGTGGATGATATCTCAGGACTTATCGAAGGAGGAGGATTTTACACTCCCTTTGATCTTGTTGAAGCACTTGAGGAAAAGAATGCTGAAAGAGTATTTAGGATTTACAAAGTCTTGAAAGAAACAACAGAGAGTTACAGCCTCATTGGTATCCTCAACTGGCTCTATGGCAGAAAACTTCCCGCCGGCGGGAGAACAAGAGGAAACAAATACTTTTTAAAGATCTTCGAGATTCTTAACAGGGCGGATATTGATATAAAGAGTTCCGGAAGAGATTTCCCATTAGAGTATCTTCTTGTTAAGCTGCTTCGGATTTAGAGAGGGCATTCACTTTTCTGGTAAGTCTTGAAATCTTTCTCGAGGCATTATTTTTGTGTATAACGCCTTTTGATGCAGCCTTTTGAAGAACCTTCGTTGCCTCCAGGAGCATCTTTCCTGCCTCTTCTTTATTGCCCGAGGCTATGACTGATTCGACTTTCCTTTCGATCGTCTTCATAGAAGAGCGTACAGCCCTATTGTGAAGATTCCTTTTAGCAGCCTGTTTCGCTCTCTTAATGGCAGACAGATTTTTCTTTGGTATCGCTTTAGGCGGCAACTAAAACCTCCTTTTCGAAAAACTACTATGCCATAAAAGAGATATGAAAATCAATAGGCGCTTTGTCTAAAATGATTTAGGGTGACACGGGTAGACTTGAAAAAGAGTGAGAATAACTTGAAAAAGTGCGGCCCGAAGGAATATAATAACGACTCTCATTTCTGTTGACTGAAATGGCTGATATTATAGAAATAAGATGGCATGGGCGGGGAGGCCAGGGAACTGTTACTGCCGCAAAAGTTCTTGCCGATGCCTGTTTGAGCGGAGGCAGACACGTGCAGGCTTTCCCGGAGTATGGTCCTGAAAGGGCTGGTGCACCACTCAGGGCTTACAACAGGGTGAGCGCAAAACCACTCAGGATGCACTGTCCGGTACTAAATCCCCAGGTTGTCAATGTCGTGGATGCGAGCCTCCTTGATTCGGTCGATGTCTCAGAAGGTGCGACCGATGATGCATTCTTTATCATTAACACCTCTAAAGATCCGGGAGAGATACGCGAAAAACTGCATCCCAAACCCGGACAACGGGTGTTTACCATTGATGCAACGAGGATAGCTCTTGAGTGTATAGGGAGGGCATTGCCAAATGCTTCGATGCTCGGAGCTATCTGCAAGGTTACAGGCATTGTAAGTCTTGAACGAATGCTTGAGGATGTTAGAAAGAGTTTTGGAAAAAAATTCCCTCAGAGGATTATCGATGGTAATATCGAAGCAACGAGGCGTGGGTATGAGGAGCTAAAAGCAGAATGAAACTGAAGGGATGGAAAGAGCTTACGCCGGGAGCAGTAATACTCGATGGCGGCAATGCTGCAGAGTTCAAGACCGGTTCATGGAGGGCATTCAAGCCGATATGGATAGAAGAAAACTGCATTCAGTGTCTTTTCTGCTGGCTCTACTGCCCTGACATGGCAATAAAAGTAAGAGATGGAAAAAGGGCAGAATACGACTATGATTATTGCAAAGGATGCGGTATCTGTGCCATGGAATGTCCGGGAAAGAAAGGACAGAAAGCTATTGTCATGGTGGAAGAGGGCAAGTAGATGGCAAGGGTTGTTGCAGCTACAGGGAATGAGGCGGTTGCTGAGGCATTAAGGCAGACCAATCCCGATGTCTGCGCTGCCTACCCCATTACTCCTCAAACAGATATGATGCAGAGATTTGCAGCCTTTGTCTCTAACGGAAAGGTCGATACAGAGCTGATACTCGTTGAGAGTGAGCACAGTGCAATGAGTGCCTGCATCGGGGCTTCTGCTGCCGGTGGAAGAGTTGCGACTGCAACGAGCAGCCAGGGTCTTGCCCTCATGTGGGAGATGCTTTTTATTGCTGCCGGTACAAGGCTCCCTATCATAATGCCGGTCGTGAACAGGTCTCTCTCAGCACCGCTCAACATTCATGGAGACCACTCTGATGCTATGGGCGCAAGGGATTCAGGATGGATCCAGCTCTGGTCTGAAAATGCACAGGAGGCTTACGACAATACGATCCAGGCATTCAAGATTGCAGAACATATGGATATCAGGCTGCCGGTGATGATTTGTCTGGATGGCTTTATCATAAGCCACTCAATAGAGAGGGTAGAGTATCTTAAGGATGAGGACGTCAACAGCTTTGTCGGTGAATATAAACCTCTGTATCCTTTGCTTGATATGGATAAACCAAAGAGTTATGGTCCTCTCATTCTGACGGACTTGTACCATGAATACAAACGTGCCCAACACGAAGTTATGACAAGGGTCTCAGATGTTGTGCTCGCTGTGGCCGCGGAATTCGAAAAAATTAGCGGCAGGGGATACGGATTATTTGAGACCTACAGGCTTGAGGATGCAGAAATAGCCCTCGTGATACTGAACTCCGCTGCCGGCACATCAAAGGATGTTATAGATGAATTTAGAGAACGGGGTGTAAAGGCAGGGCTTTTAAAACCGAGGCTCTTCAGACCTTTCCCGTACAAAGAGGTTGCTGATGCATTAAAACATCTCAAGGCTGTTTGTGTTATGGACAGGGCAGATTCATTTGGCGGATACGGACCGCTTTTCACCGAAGTCAGCGCCGCCCTCTACCAGGTGAGAGAGAAACCTCTGATGATCAATAAAATATATGGTTTAGGAGGAAGGGATTTCATGCCCTACCATGCCGGGCAGGTCTTATCAGAACTTGTAGAGCTAACAAAGACTGACACGGTGAGAATTGTAAAAGAGTACATCGGAGTGAGGGAGTAAGATGGCTGTAGAACTCAGACTGAAAGAGCTATCGAGGAAGGAAGACCTCTTCACCCACGGTCACAGAATGTGCTCCGGCTGTGGCGCACCGATAGTTGTAAAGATGGTTCTCTTTGCAACAGAGTATCCTGTAATTGGCTGTTCTTCAACAGGATGTCTCGAGGTCTCTTCCTGTATCTCAGTGTATACGGCGTGGAAGATTCCCTGGATACACAGTGCCTTTGAAAATGCTGCTGCAACGATTGCAGGCGTTGAATCAATGTACAGGGCGTTGAAAAAGAAAGGCAAGATCACTAAGGAGGTAAAGTTTGTAACTTTCTGCGGAGATGGTGGAACGTATGACATTGGGTTGCAAAGTCTTTCGGGCGCGATGGAACGGGGACATGACATGCTCTATATCTGTTATGACAACGGCGCCTATATGAACACCGGAATCCAACGCTCAAGCGCCACCCCGCTCGGCGCAGAAACCACGACGTGCCCGGCCGGTACGAGCAGCCCCGGCAAGACTCAGGCAAGAAAAGATGTCACGAGAATCATGGCTGCCCATGGTATTCCCTATGCAGCACAGGCATCGATAAGCAACTGGCTCGACCTCATGAAGAAGGTGCGAAAGGCGCATTCGATAAAAGGTCCAAAGTTCATGAACATCCTCTCACCCTGCAACCGTGGCTGGAGGTCAAGGACTGATGATGCTGTCCTGCTGAGCAGACTCGCTGTGGATACATGCTTCTGGCCGCTCTATGAGGTTGAAAATGGAGTCACCAGGGTAACCTTTAAACCAAAAGAGAAGAAGCCCGTTGTCGAATTTCTCAAGCCTCAGGGAAGGTTCAAACACCTCTTCAATCCGGAGAATCAGTGGCTCATAAAGCAATTTCAGGAAGATGTAGACAAAGAATGGGAAAGGTTACACAGAGAGGCATCCCTGCAGGGTTAAAACCTTCTGCTAAGATTCCATCCGGTGTCATTCTGAACTTGTTTCAGAATCTCTTGTATTATTGATTCATGTAAAAATAATGTCCTATCCCGGTACGACGTTGTCATTCCGGCTTGTCCGGAATCTTTCTTCCAGAAGGACTCCCGACAAGCGGGAGTGACAGAAAAAGAGACGGACTGCGGTGGACATTTATAATGCAGGACTCAATAATTGCCTTACGGATATATGAGATGCTGAAATGAATTCAGCATGACAAACTATATGCATTTTGAATTGTCGGAAGAACCTTACTCAAAATTTACGGAATCGTATCAATCGATGCAAATTTTGGTTCGTGAAGCGGCAGCAGTATATCTGCCATATCTCTGACTTTGAGCACAATGTCATATGCTTCATATGCGTTGACGTGAGTACCCGGCGGAATCACCTCCATCTCCAACGCTTTGATCTTTAAAGGAGGATAAAAGTTTTCCAGGATGGTGCAGAATCCTGTTATGGCAGCTTTTCCCTGGGAGGTGTTTACTATAACTGTCAATCCGCCTTTGGTGTGGGCCGGGGTGTGGACGACCTGAATGCCGGGAACGATTTCCTGATCTCCTGTTACTTTTATAATCTGATCATTCTTTTCAATGTCCAGAATACAATCTTCCATGTAGCGGAAATCCAATGGATGGGAATTGTGTATCTGCTCCAGCTCTTTCTCGTGGATATAGAACTTCGCATTAATGCATTTGTAATCATTTTCGCAGTGGTCGTTATGCAAATGGGTATGGATGACGATGTCAATATCTTCCGGTTTCAGACCCCATTTGCTTAAACCTTCCTCAAACTTGTAAATCTTCCCGCCAATGCCTTTTTCTCTTTCATTCGAAATAAAGGGAGCCATTTCTCCTGTATCCACGATAATTTTCTTATCTCCACCCTCGAGATACCAGCAATAAATGGGAATCGTATAAGGTTGTCCATAATCGTTCTGATAGGTCATCATTCCCTTGTCAAACGCCTTCGTCCCCATCACAATGGGGTGAATCTTATATTGATCAGCAGCAGCCATGAAATCCTCCTCAACTCTAAAATTACGATTACTAAATAATTTTAACTCCTCGGAAGCAAAAATGTGAAATGCCTTTCGAAAAGAGCCTTCATAAATGGCCATTGAGTAGCTTTGGGAGTTGGAGTCTGTCTGAGAACTCATTGTTTGTCATCCTGAATTTATTCCAGGATCTCATAATCCTATTTATCTTATTCAATCTGAGGTTCTTGTCCCGGTTGTAATAGGTGATTAAGTTTTCATAGAAGTTAGCGAAAGTACGGCAGGGGAGTTTATCTCTCAACCTCACACCATTCCACATGAGGTTGTCACCTTACTCCCCTGCCTCAAAATTTTAATTCATGGAAACTTACAGATAGGTTACAGATTAAAGGGGAGGGTGGTTAATAGATCGAGTGCAACGCTTACTTCTCACAGTACTCCGCAAAAGTATCATTTTTCTATATCTGTTTAGTTCCCCTTCGAGCAAACAAAAGAGGGTCAAATAACGGGCGAGACTTTCCATTTCAAAGACGCATTGTCAAAAGCTGGCAGCGTATTGAAGACGAGGAGAAATACTCGTTTCCTGAGGGGACATGCTGAGATGAACCAACATAGTGACGTGGTTTAACCAGTACACCGCGCTATACGTAACAAAACCTACTTTTTCTAATATTTTCAGTTAGTTAAATCCTATTTCCCAATATCCCTTTGTGGTCCCATTCAAAGCCATCATCTCTTATTGGCTGTGTCCTCTGCAGTACAACGTTTATAGCTTTATAGTAGTCCCTCTGCACTTTGAGATTAGAGACTCTACAATAGCACTGGGTTGTAGTAATCCGGCTGTGGCCCAGTAGATCCTGAATGGTAACAAGATCGGCATCTGCATTTAACAACTGGGTTGCCATAGTGTGTCTCAAGTGATGACAGGATACCTCTATCCCGGCCCTCTGTGCATAGTGTTCGATCCTCTTTTGAATGCC
>JBGPPR010000031.1:0-8284 GCA_041488675.1 Thermodesulfovibrionia bacterium | reverse complement strand
TTGTCCTCTTCGCAGATTTGCCCGTAAGAAGATGACTCTTGTAAGCCTTGCCTCTCTTTATTTTACCTGTCGCTGTTACTTTAAATCTTTTTTTTGCTCCGGTATGGGTTTTAAGCTTAGGCATCCGGTTCTCCTTTTTATAAAGAAGTAGTAAGTAGCAGGTAGTTTGTAGTTAAGGAAGAGACTTGAAAATTCATTCCCTACCTACTTATTACTGCCTACTGCCTACTGGTTTTTATTTACTCCCTTAACTACTTACTGCTGGCTGCTAACTACTGTTTTTATTTTGGTGTCAGAATCATGGTTATGTTTTTGCCCTCAAATTTAGGTGATTGCTCGACATTAAATTTACCTGTCAAGGTACCCAAGATCTTCTCAAATACCTTCATCCCGAGTTCGGGCCTGACAATTTCCCTTCCTCTGAAAAACATCATTATTTTTGCCTTGTTGCCTTCGTCAAGGAAACGCCTGACATTCTTGACCTTTAAACCAAGGTCGTGCTCTGTAATCTGAGGCCTGATTTTAATTTCCTTAATATCTGCTGACTTCTTCTGTGTCTGCTTTTTACTTAACTGGTATCTGTACTTTCCAAAATCGAGTATCCTACAAACAGGAGGCTTAACATTTGCAGCGACTTCTACCAGATCCAGTCCTCTCTCGCCGGCAATCTTTAACGCATCAGCAACAGGCATAATGCCAAGCTGCTTCCCGTCAACATCCACAAGCCTGACCTCCTTAGCCCTTATCCGTTCGTTAGCCCTTATCTCTTTATTTATATTTTCACCTCCTATGTTAAAGTTTTAGGCTTTTGTCTTTTATCTTCTCTTTGAGCATTGTCAAAAATTCTTTTATGGTGAAGGGGCCGATGTTCTCACCACTCCGCTTCCTCACAGTAACTTTCTGCTCGGAAATTTCCCTGTCGCCTATTATAACCAGATAAGGTACTTTCCTCAAGGTAGCAGTTCTAATTTTGTAGCTCACTTTTTCGTTTTCGGTATTAAGTTCGGTTCTGAGGCCTTCTGATTTTAGAGTGTCTGAAAGAGACAGTGCATAATCTGAATGCCTCTCAGCGATTGTGAGGATCTCAACCTGGACCGGCGCAAGCCAGAGAGGAAAGGCGCCTGCATAATGTTCTATGAGTATTCCAAAGAATCTTTCCAGGGAACCCATGAGTGCCCTGTGTATCATGATAGGTCTGTGATCTTTGCCGTCGCTTCCCCTGAAGGTTACATCGAACCTCTCGGGAATGTTGAAATCGACCTGGATAGTGCTGCATTGCCAGGGTCTGTTCAGAACATCTTTAACTTTTATATCTATTTTGGGACCGTAGAAAACGCCTTCTCCCGTATCTATTTCATAGGAAAGTCCCTTGGTCTCAAGAGCCTGTTTGAGGGCATTCGTTGACCTTTCCCAGTTTTCAAGACTCCCAACGTACTTGTCCGGCCGTGTAGACAGGTAGACTTCATAATTATCAAAACCAAAGGTTTTCAATATGAAAAGAGTGAATTCAATCACACCCATTATCTCGTTTTCAATCTGGTCCTCCCTGCAGAATATGTGGGCGTCATCCTGGGTAAAACCTCTGACACGTAAAAGACCATGGAGTACGCCGGAACGTTCATATCGGTAGACCGTCCCCAACTCTGCGTATTTTATCGGAAGGTCCCTGTAACTTCTCAATGAATTTTTGTAGATATGAATATGAAAGGGACAATTCATGGGCTTAATCTGGTAGTCTATTCCTTCAATCTCCATGGGGGAGTACATGTTCTCTCTGTAGAAGTCGAGGTGGCCGCTCTTCTGCCACAACTGAAGTTTTGCTATATGTGGTGTATAGAGAATTTTGTAATCTGCCTTATCGTGTTCTTTCAGCCAGAAGTCCTCTATAGTCCTCCGTATCGCCGCGCCGTTTGGAAGCCAGAGGATGAGACCGGGACCTATCTCTTCACTGATGTTAAAAAGGTCGAGATCTTTTCCGAGTCTTCTGTGGTCACGCTTTTTAACTTCTTCAAGGAAATGGAGGTATTCCTCTAAATCTTTTCGAACAGTAAAAGATGTTCCGTAAATCCTCTGGAGCATTTTGTTCTTCTCATTCCCGCGCCAGTATGCGCCTGCAGTACTCAGGAGTTTATAGGCTGTAACCTGGCCTGTTGATTCTATGTGTGGACCCCTGCAGAGGTCTATGAATCCTCCCTCCTCATAGAGGCTTACCTCATCATCTTCTATCTCCTCAAGTAGTTCAACCTTGTACTGTTCACCCATACTTTGAAAAAGCTTTATTGCTTCCTTCCGCGGAATAATTTTGCGCACAAAGGGATTGTTCTGTTTTATGATCTCAAACATCTTTTTTTCTATCAATGCAACGTCTTCAGGCGTAAAGGTCTTATCGATATCAAAATCATAGTAAAAACCTTCATCGATAGCAGGCCCAATGGCGAGCTTGGCTTCAGGAAAGATCTCTTTTACAGCATGAGCCAGTATGTGCGACGTGCTGTGTCTGTAAATCTCCTTCTCTTCCTTAGAGTTAAAGTTGATAGAGCTGATTCAAAACCTCCAAATAAAAATTGAAGATACAGTTTTTAACCAACAAATGAGGTATATAATACCTGATTTGTTGTTATATTACAACGAGTTAAAATCCTTTTTTTGAATGGCGGCTTCCAAATTAATGTAAAAAACTGTTGCAGACAATACACTGGATGCGGATAAACGCAGAAGAATATCCAAATGTTATAATTATACATGGCATTGCTTGAAATAAGAAAATATCCGGAAAAAATCCTGAAACAAAAAGCTACTCCGATAGAAGCTGTTGACAGCGACGTTCATTGTCTTATTGATGACATGATAGAGACGATGTATGCGGCAAGGGGTATCGGGCTCGCAGCAAATCAGGTGGGTGTTTCGAAGAGACTTTGTGTCATAGATACAAGCGGAAGAGAAGATAGGAGTGAACTCGTTGTTCTTATAAATCCTGTCATTGTTGAAAAAGAAGGAACCGAGGAATCCGATGAGGGATGTTTAAGCATCCCCGGATATTTGCCGATTATCAAGAGGTCGGCAAAGGTTACTGTGAAAGCTCTAAACAGAGCAGGCAAACCGGTTCAGTTAGAGGCTACGGGGCTCTTCGCACGCGCTTTGCAACATGAAATAGATCACCTCGAAGGGCTACTTATCATTGACAGGCTCAGTACTATCAAGAGAGAGTTCTTCAAAAAGAGATACAAAAGATCTCTTAAGGAAGCGGCCAGTGCCAAGTGATAACTCAGACACCGTACCAATGACCAAACTTCCATAAACGATAGATGCGTATAGTATTTTTCGGCACTCCAGCTTTTGCAGTCCCTTTCCTGAGAGCGCTTCTTCAGTCAGGAGAAGAAATCGTCGCTGTCATAACGCAGGTAGATAAGAAAAGAGGAAGAGACAGGATGCCTTTTTCCCCTCCGGTCAAAGAGTCTGCAATGCGTTATGGAATAAGAGTTGTGCAACCAACAAATATCAAAGACCCCGCCTTTTTCAAAGAGCTTTCAGCAATTAAACCGGAGATAATCGTTGTCGTTGCCTATGGGAAAATACTCCCTTTATCAATTCTCAACCTTCCGCCTTATGGTTGCGTCAATGTGCATGCCTCTTTGCTGCCGAAATACAGGGGGGCTGCTCCAATTCAATGGGCGTTACTGAACGGTGAGAAGAAGACGGGGATGACCACAATGTTTATGGATGAAGGACTTGATACAGGTCCCATCCTTTTACAGGAAGAAACAGAGATAGCTGATGAAGATAATGCAGAGACCCTCAGTGAAAAGTTGTCAAATATGGGTGTATCTCTCCTAATGGAAACAGTCAGAGGTTTAAAAGACAGTTCTCTGAAACCCTTGCCGCAGGTTGGGACTCCGAGTTACGCTCCACCCCTCAAAAAAGAAAACGGAAGAATAGATTGGTCTAAAGGTGCTGCTGAAATATTCAATTTTGTCAGGGCAATGTATCCCTGGCCCTGTGCCTATTGTTATTTCGGTAGAGAAAGGATTAAGATTATCAGCGCAAAAATTATCGGGGGTTCAGGCGCCCCCGGCAGGGTAGAGAAAGTTTCTAAAGAGGAACTTCTTGTTGGTACCGGCGAGGGACTAATATCAATTATCGAGCTTCAGCCTGAAGGCAAGAGACCGATGGCTGCTTCAGCCTTCCTCCAGGGAAGGAGCATACGAGAGGGAAGCTATTTTGATGAACCGTAGATGGGTCAGGGGCATCACTCTAAAGGTTTTCTATCCTCTCCTTATGCTTGCAGGCTCTTTTTCAAAGAGGAAAAAAGAATCATATCAAAGATTGATTATTGATTTGAATAATAAACTGGTAAAAAAAGAAAAACTTAAGGTAAGAAGCGTACTCCTTCTTCTGCCGCATTGTCTTCAGATAAATGAATGCGATGTCAGGCTTACATTCAATATCTACAACTGCAAGAGATGTGGAAAATGTGAGATTAAAGATTTGATTGAAATTGCAGATAAGAATCATCTTAATCTTTTTGTCGCAACCGGTGGTTCTCTTGCAAGGAGGATTGTGAATGAGGTAAAGCCCGAAGCAGTGGTTGCCGTTGCATGTGAGAATGACCTCAGTAGTGGAATCGCGGATACCTATCCACTCCCGATACTGGGTATCCCGAATGAACGGCCCTTCGGACCATGCTACAATACAAGTGTCAATTTAGATAAGGTGAAAGAGGCAATAGAAGTCTTCTCTGCGGGTCTTCACCGCTGACAAGAATATTGTCAGCGGTGAGTGACGGCGAATTTTATGAGTGAAATAGGAACGGTATCCATAAAAAGGGAAATCGGCAGACTGGTAAGAATACCTCTTTATATATTTTTTTTCATACTTCTTGGCCTCATCTTTGGTTACCTCACTTTTAAGGTTCTGAGTTTCAGCCGGACGGTTGAGGTTCCTGATTTATCTGGGAAAAGTCTGGTTGAGGCAAATGCACTTCTCATCGAGAAGGGGCTTTACCTGAAAATTGAGGGAGAGGATTTTGATCCTGTTATGCTCCCCGGACACGTACTCAAACAAGATGTGCCGGCAAAGAAAAAGGTAAAGGAGAGGAGGGGTATAAAGGTCATTGTAAGCAGAGGACCACGGGTCCAGTCGATTCCGATGCTTGTGAATGAAACACTCTCGAATGCTGAGTCTATACTCCTTCAGAAAGGATTAAAAATAGCCAAGGTAATAAGGATTCATTCTGAAAAGGTTGAAAAGGACAGGGTTATTGCTCAGAGACCGGAGCCCACTGAAAAAGTGAGTGACTATATCACGGTGCTTGTTAGTTTGGGGCCTCATGAGGTAATCTTTTACTGCCCTGACCTTTATGGCATGACTGTCGAGAATGCGAAAGAATTGATTGACGGGTTGAATCTTAGGGCGGAGACAGGAGGTTCGGGCAATTATGTGAGATCTCAGAAACCCAAACCCGGAACGTATGTAAAAACAGGGGATACAATTTATTTGCAGCTTGGGTGGGTGATTTTGCAACCTCCTTCGCCTTAACCTTTTCCCACAAGGGGAGGGAGCGTTAACCCGAAAATACTATGGTTAAAATTGCACCTTCAATACTATCAGCCGATTTCCTGAACCTCGCGGAAGAAATCAAAGCTGCTGAGGAGGCAGGAGCAGATATGCTTCATATCGATATCATGGACGGTCATTTTGTCCCGAATATAACGATCGGACCTTTCATCGTCGAGTCAATCCGGAAGATTACATCTCTTCCTCTTGATGTCCACCTGATGATCGAGAAACCGGATAACTATCTGAAAGATTTTATCAAGGCGGGTGCTGATTATTTAACCGTCCATCTGGAAGCATCAGTCCATCTCCACAGGACAGTTCAGTGGATAAAGGAGAGGGAGGTGAAGGCGGGCGTCTCGCTGAACCCTGCAACGCCTGTATCGAGTCTTGAAAATATTTTGTCTGATATCCACCTCGCACTTTTGATGTCTGTTAATCCAGGTTTCGGAGGTCAGGAATTTATTCCCCAGGTTCTTGAAAAAATCAGGACACTGAAGAAATTTATTGAAGAGAAGGGTCTTCCTACTCTCATAGAGGTTGACGGAGGCATTAACATTGATAATGCAAAGAATGTAGTGTCTGCAGGGGCTGATATTCTTGTTATGGGCTCTGCTTTTTTTCATTCCGGGGATTATAAAGGAGTCTTAAGGGGGGTGAGAGAGCGCCTTGCAAATTGAAAACCTCCTTGACCGTGCAGAGAAGCTGAAAGAAAAGTCTTCATATCCACAATCGCTGAAACTTTTCAAAAAGGCATTTCAGGAATGCGTAAAGGAATGTGACCTTGAGGGAATGCTCCGTTGTTTGCTTTCTCTGGGGGATGTTTACAGGATGACAGGTGACTTTGAACTTGCGGCAAAGGACTATTCAGAGGCAATTGAGTTAGCCGGAAGACGCAGGCAATCGATCTGGATTGCTGATGCAAGGGCCGGACTTGGACTTTCTCTGAGGGCACTGGGGAAATGGAAAGAAGCGCTGAAGATTATCCGGGGGTCGGTGCGTATATACCGGGAAGCAGATGACCGGGAAGGTCTTGCTTTTTCACTCTGGGCGGAGGCCGGCGCCTTGAGGATACAAGGAAAGATCGCTGAATCAATCAAGACCTTTAAGGAATCTCTTGCGATTTTTAAGAACCTTAAGAACAAACAGGGGACAGGCTATTGTCTTTGTGGCCTTGGAGGGACACATAGAGTTGCAGGACTTATCAGCGATTCTCTTAAGTACTATACCGAAGCGAATACATTGTTTTCTCGCATCAGAGACAGATTCGGGACAGCGTATTCCTATTGTGGTATTGGGAATGCTTGCCGGATGATGGAGGATTACAAGAGTTCCCTGGCAAATTTCTCAAAAGCAGTCAACCTCTATAGAAAGATTGGTGACAGGGTCAGTTATTCTTACACGCTTTGGAGTCTCGGGACAACCTACAAAATGATCAGGAACTTTCACAAAGCACGTGACAATTTTGAAGATGCCATGCTGTTGTTTAAAAAAACAAAAGACCCGAGAGGCATTGTTTACTGCAGACTCGGTCTTGGAGAAATCGATTTTCTCGAGGGAAGAAAAGCCCTTGCAGTGAAGCAGTTAGAGATGGCTTTTCGTGAGGCAACGGAAAAGGGGTTTGCTATAGAAAGATGCCATGCCGCAGTGATTTTATGTTTCATAAATGAAAAGATAAATGATAAGTGTTACAATAGGCTCGGATTGAGACTGAAGTTTCGGGGACTCCCCTTTAACATTCCATAAAAAAAGTTACGAGTTACGAGTCACGAGTCACGAGTAATCAGCAATAAATAGAAAGTCATGAATAGTGTGTTAATCTCTCTTAAATCTCGTTACTTGTCACTCGTTACTTTTTACTGGGCGGTGGGGGCTTCAACGTGGGTTTCCTAAACATTCCGAATACACTTACCATAGGGAGGATTGTAATTATTCCTGTGTTTTTAACTGCCATAATATATAAACGATATGACTATGCCTTTTATTTATTCATAATAGCAGCAATTACCGACATGTTTGATGGGCTCTTTGCGCGTCTTAAAGACCAAAGAACTTCTTTGGGCATGTTTCTCGATCCCCTCGCTGATAAATTTCTCATCGTGACATCCATTATCATCTTGTCCGTATACGGGTGGATACCGAAATGGCTTGCCATCACCGTGATAAGTAAGGATATCATCGTTGTTATCGGGTGGTTTCTCGTTTACCTCGTATCAGGTACAGCAAAGGTTGAGCCATCCCTTCTCGGAAGAGCTACCATATGGGTACAGAGTGTCTTCATAGCATATGTTCTCATGAATATGACTTTCCTCTCCCTGCCGGCAGTCTATCCTGTGCTTCAGTGGATAACTGCAGGAATCACCATAATTTCAGGACTCCACTATATATACAGAGGCTTGAAACTAAGTCATGCAATCTGAAAATGGTATTCAGATCGATCGCGTTTGTCCCGGCAGTCAGGCCGAGAGATTAGGTCTCCTTCCAGGTGATATCCTCGTCTCTGTAAACTCTCAAAAACTGCGAGACCCTGTTGATTTTATGTTTTACGGCGCTGATGACTCAATCGAGATAGCGGTAAAGAGAAATGGAATAAATCTAAGTCTTCGTGCTGAGAGAGAAGAGGGCAGGGAATTCGGAGTCGATTTTAGACCGTTCAAACCAATAACTTGTAACAACAATTGCATGTTCTGTTTCGTCAAACAGTTACCGAAGGGTCTTCGGAAAACACTGT
>JBGPPR010000030.1:0-8321 GCA_041488675.1 Thermodesulfovibrionia bacterium | reverse complement strand
TTGCATGGGCATCTGAGGCATTTGAGGAGCTGGTTGCATAGGCATTTGAGGGGGTAGCTGCATCGGACCCTGGGGAACAGGCTGCATAGGTACCTGCGGGACGGGTTTTTCAGTTTCCTTTTTCTTACAAGCACCAATTGAAAAAGCCAAAACAAGACTTATTATAATCATTAATACCTTTTCCTTCATCGCATCCTCCTTGTATCGTTCATTTCAATGCCGTTTGTCCTTTCTTGAACAATAATCCTTCCCTCCGCCTGTAGCGCCTGGCGGAGAGGCAGGGATTCGAACCCTGGGTGAGGTTTTACCCCCACAACCGCTTAGCAGGCGGCTGCCTTAGACCAGCTCGGCCACCTCTCCATAAGCGTTACTATAGTAACAGCTTAATCGAACTTTGTAAACCCCATTAGAATGGCTGTTTTAAGACAAAAGGATGATACTAATACACACGTAATAAATAGCGTGTCATTGCGGGGAGCAGAGACCCCTCACATGTCATTGCGAGGGATGAAATCCCGAAGCAATCTCGGTTCGGGGCAAGCGAAGCAATCTCAATGGACCGAGATTGCTTCGCTGTCGCTCGCAATGACAATGTAAAAACATTTAGTGCGTCTACCATAATGAGAAGGATTCCTATTTCTTACACTGAGATTAAAGCCTTTAGGAGATTCTAACGGGGTAATGAATTGCTGAAGCGTTGCAATTTGTGCTGCGGGTACCGCGCACAAATCCTGCGGTGGTTATCTCATATCTCGATGGACAACCTTCAAATCTACAGGATATCTGGTGAAATAGTTCTGCAGTCTTTCCACGATAGCAGGAGAACGGTGATTGCCGCCCGTGCAGCCGATACCAATGGTAAGATATGACTTCCCTTCTTTTATATAAAGAGGAATAAGAAAATTCATGAGGCCTTTGAGCCTGTCCATAAATTCCCTTGTTTCAGGTTTTTTAAAGATATACCGGGCTACCCTCTTATCCGTACCTTTTAGTGGTTTTAGTTCAGGAACAAAGTTCGGATTGGGAATAAATCGCACGTCAAGAATCAGATCCGCATTCTGCGGAGTACCGTACTTAAAACCGAAGGAGAGAAGAACAAGTGTCATCGCATTTTTGCTTTTCTGTGTCTGATAGAGAGACGACACGTACTGCCTTAACTGATGGGGTGTAAAAGAAGATGTATCAATGATTCTGTCAGCGTTTTCCCTCAGAACAGAAAGCCTCTTCTTTTCGAGCGGGATGGATTTTTCCACATTTCCTCCGAGTGGATGCGGTCTGCGAGTCTCTTTGTATCTTCTGAGGAGCACATCATTTTCTGCTTCGAGGAAAATAATCTCCGTATAAAATGTTTTCTTTAAATCAGCGAGGACATTATTTATTCCTGATAAAAATCCTTTTGCCCGGATATCAATACCGATTCCTATTTCCCTAATCTCTCCATCACGGGATAACATCGAGAGAAAGGAATCGATCAAAGTGATGGGCAGGTTGTCAACACAAAAAAAACCGGAATCTTCAAGAGCTCTCAGTGCAACAGTCTTACCGGAACCGGAGAGTCCCGAAATAATGACTATCCTCGGTAATCCGTGATATCGAAAGACATGTTCTTTCGGAGAAGTTACGACAAGGTCAGAAGTAGACTTATCATTTCTTCCCATTGTGTTCCTCAATATTGAGTTGCAAGGGCGCACCCACGTTATGTCGTTTACTCCATTGGTTCTATGAGACCGAAATTCCCGTCTTTCCTTCTGTATATGACATTAATGTTTCCGCTGCCGTCATTCGTAAAAACAAAGAAATCCTTGTCAAGAAGCTCCATTTGCATGGCAGCCTCATCAGGACTCATTGGTTTAAGTTCAAACTTTTTATTTTTTATGATTCTTCCCTCTTCCTCCAACTGGGAAGCCTCGGGCTGAATACCACCTGTTTTCCCTTCGCCCTTTCTATGGGAAACAAGTTTTTCCTTATATTTCTTTACCTGTCTTTCGAGCTTTTCTACTACCTCATCGATCGAAGAGTATATCTCACCGGTAATTCCTTCTGCCTGTATGAGGACACCGTTAACCTTGAGTAAAACCTCTACTTTGTGCCTGTATTTTTCCACACTGAGTGTAACAATTGCTTCGGATATGTTTGACAGATATCGGCTGAATTTCTTGATCTTCTCTTCAGCATATTTTTTCAGGGCTGGTGTAATATCAAGATGTCTTCCTGTTACGATAATGTTCATGACTCCTCCTTTTCGATTTAACTGATCTTTTTCCGCTGTGACTGTGAAGGAATTCTGAGTTCGTCCCTGTATTTTGCAATAGTCCTTCGGGCAACCGTAATGCCTCTGCCTTCCAATATCTTGACTATGCGCTGGTCACTCAAAGGTTTGCGGGAATCTTCTTCTGATATGATCGTTTTTATCGTATTCTTTACAGACGTCGATGATATGCTTCCGGCGTCTCCCTGCAGTGCGTTACTGAAAAAGAATCTGAAGCTGAAAATACCACGAGGACAAGACAGATACTTGTTGGATGTGACCCTGCTGACGGTGCTTTCGTGTAACTCCAGGACAGAAGCGACGTCTTTGAGGGTTAGGGGTTTGATATGTTCTATCCCTTTGTCAAAGAACTCTCTCTGGAGGCTGAGGATACTCTCTGTTACCCTGTATATCGTCTTGTTTCTCTGATCCAGGCTTTTCAAAAGACCCATAGCAGCCCGCAGCTTTTCCACTAAAAATTGTTTTGCATCCTTGGGAAAGGCATCTTTTTGTCGGATGAGTTTCCTGTAAAAACTGCTGATCCGTAACCGCGGGACCCCTTCATCATTCAAAAGGATCTGATACTTGTCGGGGCCTTTTGTCACATACACATCCGGAACAATGTAGTTTGTACTGGAACCGGTAAAATTCCTGCCCGGCTTGGGTTCAAGTCCCTCGATCACCTTTACCGCAGCCATGATGTCTTCGAGATGCAGGCTGTATTGCTGAGCGATCTGCCTGTATCTTTTCTTTTCGAGGTCTTCCATGTTGTTCGTAATAATCTTTTCTGCAACAGATCCGTTGAGGTTCAAAGCGGTAAGCTGTAAGAGCAAGCACTCCCTGAGGTTTCTTGCGCCTACCCCTGGTGGATCAAAACTCTGGATTAATAGGAGCGCCTTCTCTGCGGTTGCCATATCAGTTTTTGATTCTTCCGTAATCTCGTCGAGAGATACTCTGAGATATCCGTTTTCATCGATATTTCCGATAATAGTTTCTCCAACTTTTCGTATGTCTTCTGATTCGGTGGAAAGCCTCAGTTGCCAGAGAAGATGGTCGTAGATGTCCGGCTCCTTTGTGAAGAGCTGGTCGTAGGGAAGAGGGGTAACGGTACCAGGGTTGAAATAACCAAGATCCCTTCCGTCACTTCCTCTCTCGTCGAAATATTCATCAACCTGGAAACTCATCAATTTCTGTAACGATGCCTCTGTATCCTCTTGTGGTTCTTCACGTTCAATGGATTCTTTCTCCTCATGACTCATCTCCTCTACACTGAGTTCTTCAACAGATTCTTCGAGAAAGGGGTTTTCTACAAGTTCCAGACTGAGAGCCTGGGAGAGTTCAAGCTGAGGCATTTGAAGCAGTTTCATTGCCTGTTGTAATTGCGGCGTAAGAATCAGCCTCTGAGATAATCTCAGTTCAAGTCTTTGCTCAAGTGCCATTACAGGACAAACTCCTCTCCGAGGAAAACATCCTTGACCCTCGGATCTGATACGATTTTGTCGGGAATACCTTCTTCGAGTATCTCGCCGTTGCTGATGATGTATGCCCTGTCAGTGATCGAAAGGGTGTCTCTCACATTGTGGTCGGTTATCAGTATTCCAAGCCCCTTACTTTTAAGGTAATTTAACATCTTTTTGAGTTCCACGATGGTGATGGGATCTATGCCGGTGAAAGGTTCGTCAAAGAGGATGAATGAAGGTTTTACTGCAATAGCTCTTGCTATTTCGGCTTTTCTCCTTTCTCCTCCGGAAAGTTTGTACCCATTCCTCTTTGAGAACTCTGTGAGATTGAATTCCCTGAGAAGACGATCCACCTCCAATTCAATCTCGTCCCTTCCGAGCCCTCTTATTTCCAGTACTGCTCTAAGGTTATCCTCAACAGAAAGTTTCCTGAAGATAGATGGCTCCTGAGGAAGGTAGCTTATTCCCCGCTTTGCCCTCTTGTACATCGGAAGATCAACGATATCCTCTCCGTCAAGGAAAATATTTCCACTTTCAGGTCTTATAAGTCCGACCAGCATATAAAAGGTTGTCGTCTTGCCGGCGCCGTTAGGACCGAGAAGGCCTACGATCTCACCTGTGGAAAGATAAAGGTTCAGGTTCCTGAGAACCTGACGTTTGCCATACGCCTTTGAAAGCCCTTTTGCCTCTAATGTATGCATATATTGAGCTCGCTATTTTTTGAGAAAGACCTTGCTGTCTTCAACAAGGTACCTGTCTTCATTCAAAAGGTAGGTTATCTTTGTTCCCGTGACAACATTTTCACCGTCAGTCGCACGCGGTTCCCCCGTAAAGATTACCTTTTCCCCGTCGGCATAATAGGTAGCCTTCTGAGAAATGATAGCGCGTGTCCCTCTCAGTAGTTTAATATTGCCTTCTGCCTCAATCATTTTTACGTCACCGGAATCTGCATCGTAGGAGACGAGCATTCTGTCTGCATACAGTGTCATATCCGCCGTCCTTGCTACAACAGAGTTTTCAAAGCTCGCCGTGTGGGCCTTATTATCAGATGTGAGCATCCCCGATGTTATAGTTATGGGGCCTTTTATCCGCTGGGCCTTTTCTTCAGAAAAGACAGTCGTTGAGAGTAAAAAAAGGATGAGGAGATTACTTATAAAAAGTCGCCTTGACATTATTCCGTATCCTTACCGTATGTTCGGAATCTAACGTCATGCCTGTGCCTTCAACTTTGAATTTCTTGCCCTCGAAGATGATTCTCTGATCCGTCTTGGCACTTCCGGAAGAGGCGTCATAATCAAGAGAGGAGGTTATTATGCGGTAGTCTTTAGCTTCAGCCTGTATGTCACTATTGATGATGAAATTTCTTGACAGGAGATCATATCTTCCAGCATCAGCATAAAGGGTCATGCCGTTTTTCTGGATAGTTACGGTAAGATTATTCAATTCGACCATATTGTTGTCCTCGGTAAAATCTGCTTTGCGAGCATTCAGCTTCCAGATTGTATTTCCATTTTTTCTGTAGAGAATCTCAAGCCCTTCGATGAAGGATGTACCTTTTACTTTTATTTTTTCCATATTTTCCCTATCACTCCTGAACATGATGAAAAGGGAAGCCGCGAATAGAAAAGAAAGAACAACCATGAAAAACTTTTTCATAAGGCATTTTATCATACGGTAAGGGTTGTGTAAACCCCGTTGGAATCAAAATTGCATACGGCCATCCCTGAGGGTAAAGATTGAAATTGCAGAGAGGTTGAAATAGTCATGAATGTTCTGCCGAAATTCTCGGTAGAGATGGAAATATATAACATTCTTATAACGTGCTTTTGGCGCTCACCGGTCCGGTGGGTCTGGAGGTTTCTGTCAGCAGCCCGGTTCTCCTAAATGACCGCAGCAGTTTTGAAAGTTTCTGACTCTAAAAACACCGTTTCGAATGAAAAAACGAATCTTTTTCCATAGGGGCATGGGTATCTTCATATTAGCAAGGACTGCCTTTAGGCTTGGACGAACTTTCTTGTCCATTTCATTCTTCCTGAGACATAAAGTTGCCGTACAGTGTTTTCATTCTATCATACAAGAGAAACACAGTTTACGCTTATTTGTTTTAAGGATAGAACGGCGTTTAATAGTCTGAGCGGCTACGGATGGTTTATAATAACAACGCAATGACGAGATTTTACCTTTTTGCCCTGATAGCCCTTGTATTGTTACTGGGTTTCTTAAGTTATGAGATAATAAAGCCATTCCTGTCTCCCATCGCATGGGCAATCGTCTTTTCCATTGTTTTTTATCCTCTCTTTGTCTTTACGCTTAAATATATAAAATGGAAGACCATAGCATCCCTCATAACGCTCCTTGTCATACTGGTACTCATTCTCGGTCCTTTTTCCTACCTCTCATACGTGCTTATTAAAGAACTGAAATCCTTAGCAGAATATCTGCAAAACGAAAGTATCGGGTCACTGCAAAGCATCCTTCAACATCCAACCGTCAGAACCATAATCGATAAGGTGTTGTCTCTATTGAATATCACTGAAGATGAACTCAATAAGACTATTTCCAGTAACATTGCAGGTCTTGGGAAAGAATTAGTCAGCAGAATTACGAAAGGTATGACGAATATTGTAACGATATCTTTAAATTTTATTTTTATGACCTTTTCAATCTTTTTCTTTCTCAGAGACGGACCTCAATTCTTGAAGAAGGTGCGGGATTACATGCCTTTTTCAGAAGAACAGAAAGACAGGCTGGTAAGACTCATAAGAGATATTATTATATCAACCATATATGGCGGCATTGTTGTCTCGCTTGTTCAGGGAACTATAGCTGGAATTGCTTTTTTCTTGCTCGGAATCTCGACCCCTGTTGTCTGGGGCTTGGCAACTTCCATTGCCTCTTTTATTCCGCTTCTCGGTGCATCAGCAGTTTGGGTATCCATTACCATATATCTTTTCATGGAAGGCGCTGTAGTAAAAGGAATAATCCTTGCTATTGTTGGAATATTTGGGATAAGCTTGATAGATAATATTTTGAAGCCCATCATCATAGGCGGCAGAACAAAAATGCCTGTTCTTGTCATCTTTTTCAGTATTTTTGGAGGAATAAAATTATTTGGATTAATAGGGTTGATTATGGGACCGCTGGTATTGGCACTCTTTGTATCACTGATTGAAATATTCAGGAGCGTAGAAGGAGGACAAAATGCTTAGCAGATCAGAACTGAAAGAAATGGCATCCATGGAAAAAAAGGCCGGCTATTTTGTTAGTCTCTATCTGAACGTTGACCCCATGTTCAATAAAAAGGGTGATTATGTGGTGCATCTCAAGAACATGTTGAAGGATGCTGTAGAGTCATTGGATAAGAATGTATATAAGAAAGTAAAGGATGATTTTGGAAAAATTGACAATTTCGTCCTTACCAATAAAAGGATATTTAAGAAGGGTCTTGCCATTCTCAGTTCTTCAGCAAATTCTTTCTGGAGGGAGTACCATCTCGGCATTCCCGTGAAGAATGAACTGATCGTTGATAAGACACCGTATATAAAACCCCTCATGGATGTTCTTGTTAATTATCAGAGGTATGCAGTTTTGATCGTAGATAAAGAATCCGCAAGGATCTTTGTGATTCACCTTCGCGAGATCGTGGAATACGGCGAGGTCCATACCCCTGATATTCCTGGAAAGCATAAGAAAGGTGGATGGTTTGCCCTTTCTCAGAATCACTATGAAAGACATATCGATTATCATGTAGGCATGCACCTGAAAGAAGTGATTGAAAAACTGGATTCTTTCCTGGGCGGTGAATATATTGGACGGCTGATATTGGGAGGCTCTGATGAGGCTCTTTCCATGGTTAGAGGTATGTTACCAAAGACGATTGTTGATAAGGTTATTGGAACGGTAAAGATAGAGATGTTTGCAAAAGGTCCTGAAGTTCTTGCAAAGGTAGAACCTATCGTTATTGAATATGAGATGAATAAAGATAAGGAAACAGTAGATGCTCTTATTACAGGAACTATGAAAAATAAGAATGCGGTGTTGGGGTTGGAGGATGTTCTTAATGCCCTTCAGCAGCAAAGGGTAATGAAGTTAGTTTTTTTGAAAGATTTCAAGACATCTGGATACTCCTGCAATTCCTGTGGGTTTTTAACTGTCCAGAAAGTTGATCCCTGTCCATACTGTAAAGGTGAGATGGAGATGGTTGACTATATCGTTGATCTTGCCGGTGAAAAGGCAATAGGGCAGGGCACTCTCATAGAGGTTCTGACAGATGATAAGAAGTTGAAGGAAGCCGGAGGCATCGGGGCGTTTTTGAGATTCTAACCCAGATTATTCACAACTTGTGAAGGAGCAGAGCAGATACAGTATCATCGCTCATTCTCGGTCCGCTTCTGCGGACCTCCGAGGTACAGAGTATCAGCCGCCTCGGGGCGGTGAACACTCTGTAAAGCCGCTCCGATACCGCATCTACCCTGCTTGATCAAAAAATTTATGAATAGAATGGGCTAATTTGATAATACCCTGTATTTGCTATTGGGTTTCCATTTTTGTCATTCCGCACTTGTCGTAGCGACTCTCAGCGAAGTCGATACGACTCGATTCCGAGACTCGCA
>JBGPPR010000029.1:0-8514 GCA_041488675.1 Thermodesulfovibrionia bacterium | reverse complement strand
GGATCAAACTGCCGAAAGATAAACCTTTCGCAGTCCGATTTTTATTTTTATAAGCGATGTGTAAGAACGATAAACCAGGAGGAGGAGAGAATGTCAGAGGCAAAACAGGGCGATACCGTAAAGGTACACTATACAGGTACATTGGGAGATGGTACGATCTTTGATTCATCAAATGACCGTGAACCTCTTCAGTTTACTCTCGGCAAAGGACAGCTCATCAAGGGTTTTGAAGACGCTGTAATAGGAATGTCTGTAGGAGAGACAAAGTCAGTAAGTATCCCCTCAGACGCAGCCTATGGTTCCTGTAAGGAAGATCTTTTACTTAAGTATACCAAAGCGGATTTCCCGCCAAATGTTGAACCCAAAGAGGGGCTTGTCATCAACCTCGTGAATCAGGATGGAAGATCCATCTTGGCAACAATCACGGAGATCTCCGGGGATGCAATAAGTGTTGATGCCAACCATCCTCTGGCTGGAAAGGACATCACATTCAAAATAGACCTGGTGGAGATAGCGTGAGGTGAGATATAAACAGTCTCTCCTTTAAATCTTCATATGCCACATTGGCAGCTTCAACCGTTGCCGGCGATTTTCGCCCTTAAAGAGTTCTGTCTTCCTTTTCGGGATGTCGCCTCTTTCTCCAGCATGCTGAACCTGTAGTTTTGTCGGCAGGCCGGCAGCGTGATAGATAGTCTGTTTTCCGAACCTGCCGGACAATCTATCAACAACGTTGTAAATCTTTGCCATCTTCTCTATCCTTGCAGTATCGTCGAAAAGGGTATACTGGATTTTGTTCTCTGCGACGAGCCCGGCAAGAACAACCCCGGTTTGACGATAAAGGGTATGTGGTCGAAAGACTTGATTAAAGCCTTCCCTTAATGGTTCAAAGAGATTGGCCGGATAGGCAGAGGGAGAGTTCAATTTTATTTCCATTCCGCTGTCTTTGAAATCCTGTCTCCTGAGAAAAAGGATAAGTCGTGTGGCTGCAAGCTTGTGACGGCGTGCCTTGATGCAGGCATTCTCAAGGTTTTTTGAAAGCTGGGCAAAAACGAAGGTCTCTTCATCCGAGGGAGGAGTAAAGGTCTTTGTTTTGCTTATGGACTGATAGCTGCTTTTTGGCTCAGCGATGACAGGGTAAACGCTCCTCCCGTTCAATTCATGCCAGATCTCCTGATAGGGTTTTGAGAGGTGGGCTTTAATGAACCGTTCATCTTTTCGTGCAAACTCAAGTGCAGTAGTTATCCCGATCTTTTTGAGAAAGGCTGATGTATTTGGCCCGATTCCCCATATTTTTTCTGTTGGCAATTTGTCCAGATAAAGATGTATAGCCCTTTTAGGTATGAGTGTGAGCCCATGGGGCTTGTTGTGCTTTGTACCTATCTTTGCCAGAACCTTCGAGAGGCTTACCCCAATCGATACAGTGATCCCCAACTCTGTTTCGATGGTACCCTGTATCTTTTTGGCAATCAGACTGTAGGGACCATGAAAGCTTCTTCTGAGGCCTGTCAGGTCAACAAATGCCTCATCTATGGAGTATTCTTCTACATCAGGTGAGAAGCGCCTGAGTATTTCGAACATCCGGACAGAGAAGAGACTATAGGTCTCATAATCTGAGGGAAGAATGATGGCATCAGGACAGAGCTTTTTTACTTCCGGGAACGTCATCCCTGTTTTTACTCCCTGAGCCTTTGCCTCGTAACTTGCAGCAGCGACTATTCCGCGTTCCCTGCCTGTTACTACAGGCTTACCCCTTAATTCCGGATGAATCGCCTGTTCACAGGATGCAAAAAAGGCATCAGCATCGATATGAAGGATTGCCTGCGGCCATGAAGATATTATGTTTAAAGGCTGACTATCCATTCTGCCGTGACTAACGGTATTTTCTTATGACTGCCGTTACTACACCGGCGATCTTCAGTTCTTTTTTAGGCCTAATGGGTTTATAATTCGGGTTTGCAGGAATAAGGGTTACACCGTCGCCTCTTTTTCTCAGGTATTTCATGGTCCATTCACCGTCAACTTCTGCGATAACAATATCCCCGCTTTTAGGGACACGTCCCCTGTCAACTATCACCATGTCTCCGGGAAGGATGCCGGCTTCAGACATGGAATTCCCGGATACCTTGAGCAGAAAGGTTGCCTCTGGATTTTGTATAAGGAGTTCATCGAGTGAAAGGGTATCAGCCAGTTCTTCCTCAGCAGGGCTCGGGAACCCTGCCTCCACATAGCCAAGGATCTTTACAGGATATGCTATTGATCGTGGTATAAGTCTGCCTTTTGAGTCTCTCTCAAGAACCCTGTGATGCTCAAGTTTACTAATTAGCTTGAAAACCGCATTCTTTGACCGGAATCCCAGCATCTCTCCGATTTCTGAGAAACTCGGCATTCTGCCCTTTTGATGATAGAAATGCGATATTTTCCTTATCCTGGACCGGAGTTTAGTTTCTTTTACACCGCTTGTCATAAAATGAATTATAAGTGAACGATAGTTCACCAGTCAAGACCCCTGTGTACTGTCATCTGAAATTGTGAATAAACTGTGTTAGGGAAATTCGGTTTAACAGTCATTGACGTTTTCAGTCGCCGGAAAATTTATAATAAGGAGACTATAAACATGAATCGGAGATCTTGAAAGGAGGAAGATATGGATGCTATTGAATGTATTAGGACGAGGATGAGTATCAGAAAATTTAAACCTGAACCTGTACCTATGACATTGCTGAAGACTGTCATTGATACGGCAAAATGGAGTCCGTCATACAAGAACACCCAGCCATGGGAAGTTGTCATTGTCTCAGGGAAGAAGAAAGAAGAATTATCAAAGATTCTGATAGGTCTACTTGAGAATAATACAAAACCTTCTCCTGACATTCCCGAGCCTCAGTCATGGCCCTCTGTCATAGAAGCACGGATTGATGCTCTTATGAAAAAGAGGAGTGAGTTGACGGGGGTAGATCTGTATTCGTCAGATGCTTTGAGAAAAGCAAAAATAGCGAATTTCCAGTTTTATGGCGCGCCGCACGGGATATTTCTCTTTCAGGATGCATCATTACCTACATGGTCTATTTTTGATATGGGATTGTTTGCTCAGAGCCTTATGCTTGCTGCGCATGCACATGGACTGGGAACTGTTCCGCAGGCGTTTGTCACAGATTACGCCCGGCATGTAAAACAGTTTTTTGGTATTCCGGAAACAAAAAGACTTGTCCTTGGGATTTCCGTTGGATATCCGGATTTGGAGTCGCCGGTGAATAAATTCAGAACCGATAGAGTTGAAACCGATGAGATTCTGAGATTTGCTGAATAGGGTATAAGTAGAAGTCATGCAGCAGGAGTAATAATGCTCACTTTTGCAGTCAGCGAAGAAAAGAATAGATGGTTGAAGGAGAAGATGGAAGCCCTGGGAATCCATGAGAAGGACCTGTTAGAAAAGTTTGTTCGATCATCAGGGAAGGGCGGACAGAAAGTAAATAAGACATCGACCTGCGTTTACCTGAAACATGTTCCTACGGGAATAGAAGTAAAATGCATGAAGGACAGAAGCCAGTCGATCAATAGATTTCTGGCGAGGCGGGAACTTATAGAAAAGATAGAGGCTCTGTCAGGTAATGTAACCTGTCGTGACGTCAGGGCTGAAAAAATTCGGAAACAAAAAGCTAAAAGGATAAAGAGGACCAGGATGAAACATGAGATAAGTGCAGAACCTTTATGAAAAGAAGAGGACCTTTACAGATACTTGAGTTCGATAAAATCCTGGATGCGATGGCTGGTTATTCTCACAGCGAGGCGTCCCAGGAATATGTCCTTTCCCTTGTTCCCCTCAAGAGAAAAGAGGATATAGAAAGAAGATTTGGACAAGTTCAGGAAATTCGACGACTTTCTCAAGAAGGAGCGCCTCTCAGGTTTTCCCGTTTTCAAAACATATCACCATTACTGGAAAGCATCAGGCCGGAAGGTTCGCTCCTTGAACCTCTTGAACTTTTGTCGTTATTAACCGTTCTACGAATAATAGATGTCATATCTTCACAGGTAAGAGAAAGGAAAGACCTTCCTCTTCTCCATGTGCTGACCGAGAATTTAACCGGATTTCCCAGAATCCTTTCAGCTATTGAGAAGACCGTTGACTGGGAGGGGAGGATCCTCGATAGCGCCTCACCTGAGCTTTTTGATTTGAGAGCCGACATAAGACGTCTGGAAGTAAGGATAAGAAAAAGACTGGAGGAGATGGTAAGAGACAGGAGAATGGCGCCCTTTCTTCAGGATAATTTTATTGTCCAGAGGTCCGGGAGATGGGTAATTCCCGTCAGGATGGATTCAAAAGGGAGAGTTCCGGGTGTGGTTCATGACGTCTCACGATCCGGTGAAACAGCATTCATAGAACCTCTGGAGATTATCGGTATTTCCAATGAACTCGAAAATCTCATAGCTGAGGAAAAAGCTGAAGTATTGCGTATCTTAAGGAATATCTGTGCAGAGATACGGAAAGTGGCAGATGAAATTAAGGAACAGTATGAGACCATTGTTTATATAGATGTTTTGAACAGTATTGCACGCTTTGCAGACTTTCTGCGGATGAACGTCCCGGAGATAAACGATTCATCTCTCATTACACTATCGGGAGCAAGACATCCGTTGCTGATGCTTTTGGAGAAGGATAATACTGTCAAAGAAATAGTGCCTTTGAACCTGCATTTGGGCGGTCGGGACAGCGTAATGATTATAACTGGGCCCAATGCAGGAGGTAAAACTATAGCTATCAAAACGGTTGGGATTCTTCTCTCCATGGTTCTTTCAGGAATACCGGTTCCCTGTGATTCTTCGTCCACTTTTCCTTTTGTTAATGAAATCCTTGTTGATATGGGTGATGAACAATCCATTGAGAGCAGTCTCTCGACATTTTCGGCGCATATTGCCAATATCACGATGATACTGAAAAAAGCTGATTCAAAAAGTATCGTTCTGATGGACGAATTGGGTACCGGGACTGATCCGGCTCAAGGAGCTGCCATTGCCTGTGCCGTGATGCATGACCTGAAGGAAAAAGGCGCTCTTGTGTTTGCTACGACTCACCTCATTGACATCGTAGGTTTTGTTCATAGAACGGAAGGCATGCTCAATGCCTCAATGGAATTTGACGAGGAGACATTGTCGCCCCTGTACCGGCTGAAAGTGGGGGAACCCGGTCAGTCCTATGCTCTTGAGATAGCAAAACGGTATGGCATGCCTGAAGAAACCATCATCTCTGCTAAAGGGATGCTGGGCTCTATGAAAATGGAGTTTCATAACCTCATAACGGACATGAAAGAAAAGAGGGTACGGTATGAGGAAGAATTGGCTGAACTCCAGAAGCAAAAGAGAGATCTGGAAGGGAAAGAGCGACTCTTACAAGAGAAGATTACCGAGGCAGAGAACCAGAGGCGGGAGATACTGAAAAATGCATATGAGGAGGCCAGGAACTTTATCTCGGACGCAAAGCGAGAGATCAACGCCATTCTTGAAGAGACAAAGAGAGAAAAGAAACGTGAATCTCAGAAAAAACTCGCAGCTACAGAGCAAAAAGTTGAAGCAGCACTGAAGGAATATGTACAGGAACCAACGTTGTCGATTGAGGAAATAAAGGAAGGAAATGTCGTATTTGTGAAATCAATCGGATACGATGCAGAGGTGCTTGGGATAGACAGGAAACACCATCATTTAAGAGTGAAGATAGGGAGCAAAGAGATAGAAGTACCAATAACTGATGTAAGTCATGGGAAAGGAAAGTATCCTGAAAAAGAAGCAAAGGATTATATTTACGATAAGGCAGAAGAAGCGGTTCCAGTTGAATTAAACATAATTGGAGCAAGAGTTGATGAGGCACTTTCAAGGCTTGAGCCATTTCTGAATCATGCCTCTATCGAAAACCTCAGGGAGGTTACCATTATCCATGGGATAGGAACTGGGGCTCTGCTTAAGGCTGTGCGCAATTATCTAAAAGACCATCCCCTTGTAAAGGACTTCAGGAAAGGTGAGTTGTCTGAGGGCGGAAACGGTGTGACAATAGTAAAGATGGAATAAGTTTTGATGAGGAATATGAAAAGAGAGGATTTGGATTTAGAGTGGTTTTTTAGTATATAGTTGTGCTAAAAGAGGATGCCGGCCGTGACAGGTCAGAAGAAGATATAATGGGAAAAAATTTGAATGTAACCGGTGTTGTAATCATATTACTTTCAGTCTGGGCATTATTTTTTATCACCGGTATTTCTTCATTCTCTCTCTTTCCTCCGGATGAACCAAAATATGCATATGCTTCATATAAGATGCTGGAAAATGGAGATTTTATTACTCCAGTTTTTAATGACGAACCGCGATTTGATAAACCACCTCTCATATATTGGTTGATAGCGCTCTCATACAGCGTATTTGGAGTATCTGATTGGGCTGCAAGAGTCCCCTCAATCATTTCTATGCTTGGCGTACTGATATTCATTTATCTTTTTTGTAAGAAGGAATTTAATCGTAAAACAGGAATTTTAGCTGTTCTTGTATTTTCGAGTATCTTTCATGTATGGGTCATGGCAAGGGCTGTTGCACCAGAGGCTGCACTTGTGCTATTTGAAGTGGTTGCTCTCTACTGCTTCTACAATGGAATAGAAGAGCGGAACAGAATTTATATTTATTTGGGATATTTATCACTCTCACTGGCATTTCTTGCAAAAGGACCTGTAGGTGTCATCATACCATTAGGTATCGTTGGCATATATTTCGTTTTCCGAATAGGAATAAGAGATACACTGAAAAGAGTGCTTAATCCCGTGGGCATTCTTATCTTCGCCATAATGGGTTTCCCCTGGTATATTATTATGCTCAAGAAATATGGGTATACCTATTTCCAGGAATTTTTCCTCTTTCACAATCTGTATAGGTTTAGTGGAGCTGCCCGCCAGCATCCCTTTAAATTCTACTATTATGTTCCTATATTCGTAGGTTCACTCTACTTATGGCTGCCTTTCGTTCAAGAGATAAAAAATTACATAAAAGGAGTATTTCAGAATAAAAGCAAGGAAATTTTCTTTGTGATATGGGCTTTATTTCCATTATTATTCTTTTCTATCTCAGTCAATAAGCTGCACAACTATATTCTTATTACGTACCCTGCTGTGGCTATACTGATTGGCGATTGTTTAAGCAAAATTGGACAAATAAGGATAACAGTCAAAAGGCTTTATTTTGGAGCAATAATGGTAGAGGCATGTATATTGATATTATCTTTTCATTATGTAAAACACTTACAGAGCTTTTTCGTGGCAGGTATTTCGGTAATTTTACTCACTTCAGTGATTATAATTCGCAGCGCAACATCAATCTGGAGAATAAGCATCCTGACCATGCTAAAGGGTTTTTGCATCCTGCTGCTGTTGGTTGTATTCTTTGCTGATAATAAGCGAGACATGCATGGGGCATATGCATCTATTCATTATGAAGCAGATATCGAAAAGGAGAAAATCTTTTTTTACAGGACTCATCGAGAAGATTTCTGTTTTTATAACAATATTACTATCCCTTATTTGTGCAATAAAGCAGCAGTAAAAGAGATATTGAAAAGACGGGATGAAATAGTTTTGATTATCAATGACAACGATTTAAAAGATTTACAGGACACAAATAAATTCCATATATCGTCGTTTGCGGATGCTTTTGGTAATAAGAGGTATTCCATAATAGAACTTAGGTCATTTATGTCTGACTCATGACATAGATAAAAGATCTGATGTCTATTTCAGATCTCTTTTTCGCCCTCTTTGAGCCATTTCTTGAGAGTCTCCATCTCTTTTTCACCTAATTCAGCGGTCGGCCATGGTCTCTCCCCTGAAAGTTGTGCAAGAACCTTCCACATTTCAGTTCTTACAATTCCATAGGAATCAGAGAAGCTCTGGAGACCTTTTTCCATCTCAGGTATGACAGCCATCATATCCTGAGATGCCTCTTCAATCTTGTCCATGCGCGCATATGCGACAGCCCGTGAGAATTTTGCCATGGCGTAACCTGTCTTTCGTTCGAGGGCACGAGAAAAATCGTCAACAGCCTTTTCAAACTCATTCTTATCCATATGTGCCATGCCACGATAGAAGTATGCCCGTGCACTCTTATTATTCGCATCAATAGCCTTGCTGAAATCATTGATGGCCTCATCGACTTCTTTTAATTTCAGATGAGCAGCACCGGTGCTTAGATGACAGATATATGGGTCAGCACCCGCCTCGATAGCCCTTGCGAATGCCTCAATACTTTCCCTGTCTTTTCCATCAACGAGAAGCAATTGTGCTTCTTTAAGGAGATCGTGTGAATTCATGGGATACCTCACTAAAAATATCTTTTTATTTTTGTCCTTACTAATAAGTTCATAAGTAATGTCTCATGATTGTCATTCCCGCTTGTCGGGTCGCCTGAGGTGACTGGACAAGCCAGAATGACATAATGGCTGACTAAATGTGGCTTTACTAATGAACTCCTTAGTAAATGTAGCAGAATTTG
>JBGPPR010000028.1:0-8558 GCA_041488675.1 Thermodesulfovibrionia bacterium | reverse complement strand
GGCTGTGGTCGGATAAAAGAAGAAACCAGAGTCTACTTTGATACGGAAGATGAGGCAATAAAAGCTGGATATAGACGAGCGAAGAGATGAGGGTTTCTAAAATGTTTAAGGGACGGCTCTAATAAAGAATACCTACAATAGATGGCACAGCGCAGCGCCTTGGTCGATAACCGAACGTCTGAAAGTGAACTGTAGTGAAAGTTCGTGATATCATAAGATTAATTGAAGAGGATGGCTGGTATCGAGTGGACACAAAGGGCAGTCATCGTCAATATAAGCATCCTATAAAAGTGGGCAGGGTTACTATCGCTGGTCATCCCAATGATGATTTGGCGCCCGGCACTCTGAATAGTATTTTGAAACAGGCGAAACTGAAGGAGGTGAAATAATGTATCGTTTCCTTGTTATTATTGAGAAGGCAAATGATAACTATTCTGCTTACTCCCCTGATTTGCCAGGCTGTATTGCTACCGGCGCTACTCGACAAGAGGTGGAGAGACACATGCGTGAGGCGATTGAGTTACACGTACATGGTTTGTTGGAAGACAATTTACCTATTCCCGAATCTACCTCCTCAGCAGAATATGTGACTGTTCATTAAAGCACCCTCGTAAAACAGTATTCAATGTGATTGGCAGGAATGATTCAAGAAAGCCAGTCGATCTTTATTAATTAGGTTTGCAAGTTTCTAATGCCCCTGCTTTTATTCCCGCCTGTGCAATATCTTCAGGAGTTGTATTTGAAAGACTTACGTCATTGCCAAGAAAATCCTTTCCTGCCTCTTTGTAACAGTACCTCACAAAAGTACTGCAATACATGGCGTGGGGATCATCGAGGGGATTTTGGAGCCATTGTTTTTTCGTAATTATAGCCAACCATGTTCCAAGCAGTTCCTGGATTGGATAAAGTATCTGTTCATCAATCAGTTGAAGGGCAGTGGCAAGAATATGATCCGTTTGCTCATCTGATAAACCAAAGTCTACCACGGCAGCATGTTCTACTGTCTCTTTACACCATTTGCCAATCCAGTTTTCCTGCGCACCATTCCTAAGTTGGGGTTTGACAAGACTTATCATAAGATCACTTTCAAAGATGTAAGGACTCCTGTTCACGGTGCCTTCAGGCCCTCTTCTGTCGAGCCTCAATTCACCAAAGATGAAACAATGGGACCAAAGAGATGCCCTTTTATTTGCAGTCATTTGCCTCTGAGCCTCCCTGATGGCAAGTCCTATTGCATCCCTTGTCCCCACGAGACCGATTATCCCTGGTTTGTAATTTGTGGTGAAGAATTCAAGCAGATTGGTATTCAGTCTCTCCATAGTATGCCCAAAACTTTAACCCAAGAATTGCAATCGTTAGAATACGAATGCTGTGAATCCCGATTTATATCGGGATTGATACCTTGGTGTAACTTTGACCGTCATTCCCCGACTTGATCGGGGAATCCAGAGATATCCTTGATATATTAATTCACCTGCTGAGAAGTATGTGAGTGAAAATGCTCTTCTTAAATACCTGGATTATCCGGTCAAGCCGGATAATGACAGAAAGATAATGACGAAAGAAAAAGATTATCTAAAGCCTCTTGATCCTTTCAATAATTACTGAAGTCGATGTTCCTTCAACATAAGGAAGGCTGCGTGTTTCTCCGGCAATATCCGAACCGACAATCTCTTCTTTCTTCCAGTCACCGCCTTTGACGAGAATATCCGGTCGGATCGACTTTATCAGATCATATGGAGTCTCTTCATCAAAGAGAACCACATAATCAACCATTTCAAGGGATGACAAAACCTCTGCCCTGTGATTCTGGGGATTGATTGGTCTATTAGGCTTAATTGAAGAAACAGATTTGTCTGAATTGAGACCTATTATGAGAACATCACCGAGGCCTTTGGCCTCTTTCAGATACCTTACATGGCCAATATGAATGATATCAAAACAGCCATTGGTGAAAACGATTTTCTTGCCTCCCACCCGAAGCTTGTTAACAATTTCCTTTACTTCATTCCAGTTAAGTATTTTACCCATGAGTCCCTTAATATAATGTTTGAATGAAGTGTCATTGCGAGGTCAGTGACCGACGCAATCTCAAGACAGGCGCAGGAATAGGCTCTGCAATCGAACAGTCGGAAAAGCAAAAATGAGATTGCCACGCCCTTCGGGCTCGCAATGACAAGGCAAAAAGTATTTCGTGTGTTAGCTATTCCTACAACTTCGCTACCTATTACTATTTTATTTCTCACTTTTTACTACTCCTAAGAGTCTCTCTCTTGCCTTCTCTATGATCTCCCTCTCTCCTTTATAGCTTGCCTTTTTCAGGGCATCATCGATCGGAAACCAGGATACCAGGTCTACTTCAAAATCATGTTGTGAAGTGTCTCCACTTTCGTATTCAATGAGAAAAAAGTGAACTGTCTTCCTGCATCGTGCCTCTTCCTCTTTAATGTAATACCAGTAATTTATCTCGCCGAGCTTCTCAATGATTCTTCCCTGAAGTCCTGTTTCTTCTGATACCTCCCTCACCGCAGTCATCTCGGGGCTCTCTCCTTTATCGATAATGCCTTTGGGAAGGCACCATACATGACCGCCCTTCACGGCAATGAGGGCGATCTCCACTAAAGAATCGTTTTTCCTGAATATAACGCCGCCAGCCGAAACTTGCCGTTTTATTGGCCCCGGTCTCATGGGAACATTTTGCCGGTAACAATTCTCATAATATCGTTATAAAGGGCAAAGACCATGATGAAAAGTATTATTGCAAGTCCTACCCTCTGTGCAATGTTCGTTATTCTCTCATCGAGAGGCTTTCTTCTGATAGCTTCGATTCCAAGGAACAATATATGGCCGCCATCGAGAATCGGAATAGGGAGAAGATTCAGCACCCCGAGGTTGATATTAATAATAGCCATGAAAACAAAAAAATTCAGGACCCCCATTGATGCCTGCTGTCCTGCCATCTGGAAAATCAATATGGGACCACCAATGGTATTCATAGGAATCACTCTCTGAATGAGCTTTACGAGGGAGACCATAGTCAGGGTTGTTATTTCCCAGGTTCTTTCAGCAGCATTGATCACAGCTTCTGTAAAGTCACTCTTTCTTGTAAAGGTATCCCCTGAAGGTGTAATCCCGATCAGTCCTACCTCTTTGTCCTGACCGAAAAGATCGGGAACCTTTTTCTTCTCGGGAATGACTGAAACACTAATAATTTCGCCCTTTCTTTTGACCTTCAGGTTAAGAGTTTTGCCGGGACTATCGTGGATAATCTTTGTCATCTCGTCCCATTGAGCTACTTGAGAATCATTGATGGAGATGATTGTATCTCCCTTCAAGAGTCCCGCGCTTTCTGCAGCAGAATTGGGTAACACATTTCCTATTTGAGGAAGCAGCACAGGGAGACCATATAAAAATACAAAAACAAAAATGAGGAGGGCAAAGAGAAAATTAAAAAGAGGCCCTACAACTACAATGACAAATCTCTTCCATATGGGCTGGTAGCTGAAAGCTAATGCTTTTTCTTCTTCCCGAAGTTCATCCTCAGAGCCCTCGCCGAGCATTTTCACATAGCCGCCAAAGGGTATTGATGATATGAGATACTCCGTGTCGCCATACGTTTTGCCGACAAGCTTTGGCCCAAAACCGATCGAAAATTTTAGGACCTTAACACCCATTAACTTTGCGGAGAGGAAGTGTCCCAGTTCGTGAACAAATATGATCAAACCAAAAAGAACTATCGCCGACACAAAGGTCAATTTCTTATCTCCTTGATAATTTCTTCTGCCTTTCTTCTTGCCCACTTGTCAGCTTCAAGAATCACAGCAAGTTCAGTATCCGGCAATATTTCATGCTTTTCCATCGTTTGTCTGATAACAAAGGGAATCTCAGTAAATCGTATCATGCCTTTGAGGAACGAATCAACGGCTACCTCATTCGCTGCATTCAGTACAGATGGCATCGTACCTCGTGAGTCCATGGCTGTGTAAGCATACGAGAGGCAGGGAAAGCGTTTGTTGTCCGGTTTCTTGAAAACAAGAGATTCGATTCCGCCAAGGTCGAGACCTTCCATTACATCTTCAAGCCTTTCCGGGTAAGAGAGGGCATATGCTATTGGACCTTTCATGTCAGGCAGTGAAAGTTGAGCAATACAGCTCCTGTCCTGGAATTCGACAATGGAATGAACAATGCTCTGTGGATGGATAAGCACTTCTATCTTTTTAGGTGACACATTGAAGAGATAATGTGCCTCGATCATCTCAAACCCTTTATTCATGAGAGTTGCAGAGTCTATCGTAATCTTTTTACCCATTTGCCAGTTCGGGTGCCTGAGGGCATCCTCAGGTCTGATATTATTCATTTCGCTGACATCCTTCCCTTCAAATGGCCCTCCCGAGGCTGTAAGAATAATCCTTCTGATCTCAGAGCCCCTGTGCCCTTCAATACATTGGAATACTGCGCTATGTTCGCTGTCAACAGGGAAGATTCTCACGCCTGATTTTTGTGCTTCTTGAGTCACAATCCTTCCCGCCATCACAAGAACTTCTTTGTTTGCAAGTCCGATCGTTTTTCCAGACCGAATAGCGGCTATTGTAGGAATAAGCCCTGCAGCTCCGACAATTGCGGAAAGCACAAACTCCGAGCCTTCGTAACTTGCAGTCTCAGCAACACCATCATGCCCCGACAGTATGCTTAAAGACGGAGTACGTCTTCCTATTCTTTTCCGCAATTCCCTTGCAGCTTCTTCATCGGCAACAGCAACGATCTCGGGAGAAAAATACTTTATTTGTTCCTCTATGAGGTCAACATTCTTACCTGCTGTTAGAGCAACGACTTTGAACCGGTCCCTGTGGTTTGAGACAATCTCAAGGGCATTTCTCCCTATTGATCCTGTTGAACCGAGTATTGTTATACGTTTCATAACCTAAAAGTGAGAAATAAGAACTAAGAAATAAGAAGTAATAAATGAAAAAATACTTACTATTCTATGTTTCTTAGTTCCCATTTCCCATTTCTTATTTTATCTTAATTGCTATTAACAACCAGAAGAGAACTGGTCCGGCAAAAAGCAGTCCGTCAAGTTTGTCCAGTATGCCGCCGTGTCCTGGAATAATGATTCCTGAATCTTTGACACCGGCATCTCGTTTAAACATGGATTCCACAAGATCACCAAGGACAGATACAACTCCAATCATTATACCAATGATAAAGACAGAGTATACCGTGAGCACCGGCAGGAGGGTATATTTCATGATGATCACTCCCAAAACACCGCCGATGAGCGAACCCACTGCTCCTGCTACGGTTTTATTGGGGCTCACCTCTACGTAGAGCTTTTTCTTCCCAATGAACGTGCCGATATAGTAGGCCATAGAATCTGCTGCCCATACTGTTGCATAGAGCAGTATTATCCACTCAGGACCTGTCTCCCTGATGTATGCCTGAAAGGTAAGCAAGCCGGGAATATAGAGCAAACCGAAGACAGGAATAGAAGTGTCATAAAGAGAAGACTTGGGGTCTCTTTTAGAAAGGAGTCTGATGGCTGCTAAAGCCATAACAGAGAGGATAATGACATGAAGCAGGAATCCCCTTAAAACATAAAATGTGCTGAGGATTGATATCCCGAAGAAGGCACCCGCATATCGTAAGATTCCTGTCACTCGATACATCCCATAAAATTCTGACAAGGCTATGACGGACATGACAATCAACAAAAAGATAAAATATGCCGGAGAGAGATACATGATATAGAGATACAGGACGGGAAGGAGAACTGCTGCAACAACGAGTCTCTTAAGGTGCATCACTTTTCGTAGAGATGGCCCCGAACCTCCTCTCCCGCTGCTGATAATGCTGTATGGCAAGAAAGAACTCTTCCTTCGTAAAATCAGGCCAGAGGACGTCCGTAAAGTAGAGTTCTGAATACGCCCCCTGCCAGAGCAGAAAGTTGCTTACGCGCATCTCTCCACTCGTGCGTATAATAAGGTCCGGGGAAGGCAGACCGGCAGTATCAAGACAAGAATTGAAAATCTCTTCAGTCAGCTCTTCGGGCTTAACGCCTGAATGGAGAACCTTCTTCACTGCCCTGAGAATCTCATCTCTTCCGCTGTAGCTCAAGGCAAGAACAAGGTTCAAACCCTTGTTGGAGGCGGTATTTTCCATTACGTCTCTTATGAGAATCTGTACGTCTTTCGGTAATTTCCACATATCACCGATCATTTTAAAGACAATACCCCTGGCTATCAGGTCTGCGAGCTCTCTTTCAAGATATAATCCGAGAAGCCTCATCAGAGTCTTGACCTCCGATGTCGGTCGATGCCAGTTCTCCAGGGAAAAGGCATAGAGGGTTAATACCTTTATTCCAAGTTCACCTGCAGCCTCGATGATCTCCTTCGAACGTGCCGCACCTTGTCTGTGGCCCTCTACCCTCGGAAGGCCGCGTAATTCAGCCCATCTTCCATTTCCATCCATGATAATTCCAACGTGTTTCGGTATTCGACCCGACAGTATCATTTCTCTCCTACCCTCTTATCATTGAATAAATATAAAGCTTTGATCCCAGAGGATTTTCACCCTTCAGTATGTTTTCAAGCTTGATGCCCAAACCAAGGGTAGGACTCACAAGGACGAAGATTTTGTCACCTGTGACTGCATAGTCAAGGACAGAGCCTTTTATGTTATCTATGAGAACACCCTCTTCCATGGAAAGCCCATTCCACCAGAAGTTTTCAATCTGGGATTTCTTATAGCCAATTCCCTTTACCATTTCTATAAGGGGAATTCTCTTGACCACAAGGACCTCTCTGTTTTTCAGGAACAACCTGTCTTTCACCGACCATTCGCCACGGCCAATAGAAAGGGCGGAAGATGACTTCTTGAATGTTGAAAGAACGCCTCCTGTATTCGTCTTGCTCCTCCATAACCGCATATCCTTATCGTACAAATTGAGAAATCCGTCGTCATCATATGCAAAAATGAGCCTGCCCATTTGAGGGTCATCGACATATACAAAATCATAGAGGTTCACACCTTTTGGAAGGTTAAGCGCGTTCCCTTTCTTATAACCTTCCTCCCATAGCACGGTGTATACAGGACCTGTAAATCCATCATCTTCTGAATAAGCCTGGGCCAACAACTGCTCTCCCACCCTTCGGAGAAAGATATTGCCCTTATAAAGAAGAACAAACTCTGTGCCCTGCAGTTCATATATGTAGGATATGATTCCACCACTTCTGACAGAGGAAAGTGTGACGTCGTCCCTCCCGTTTTTGTAAACGTCTTCTGCCTGAGGCTTCCTACTCATAGAGGTGATAATAATTTCATCTTTTCCGTTCTTGTTAAGGTCTATGGTATCAATCCAGAGGTGGTCTTCAAGCCTTGAACCTTTGATATAAATTCCGCCTAAAGCCGGCTGGAGTTCTCCACCAGGCACATAAATTTTGACATCTTTTCCTGTGCTCACCAGCACTTCCTGTTTGTTATTTCCATCCACATCGCCTACTGCCAGGAACCTTACCCCAAGTGGAAGGTCTATTTCCAAAAAAGGCTCTCCCTTCTGGATCGTAAAGAACTCATCGCCGAACTTCAGGTCTTTTACATAGGCAGCATCAATTTTTGTATCGAGCGTGGCAAAGCCAATTCCATCAGAGACCCAGAAAAGTCTCTGAGAAATAACCATGCCTGATTCAGATGTCTTAGATGTGATAAGAAGCGCAACCTCAGCATTACGCTGTTTTGCCTCCTTGATGACTTCCTGAGGGTCATCTGTCTCGACGTCCGTTTCCAGAAGATCGAACCTCCCTGTCTCTTTCAGACTTCTAAAATATGAGTCAGCGATGTTCCAGTCAACACCTTTTGACTGGCAGAAAAGCATGCTCACCTGCTTCTCCGATATTCTGATTTTATCGCCTTCTTTGGCTTCCCCGGCAATAATAATTGCCATTGATGAGTCAGGATTTACCTCTTTTATCTCGAGCCTGCCAACAGGAGATTCCAACTTCCCTAACGGCTCTTTCGTGACAGGATGTATGAACGTAACCCCTTCTCTCAATATTGAAAATCGCATTCCTGCTTTGACACCGTCTTTTGTCCCTAAATCAACAAAAACTTTTTGTTCCTCAACCTTCGTTATCCTTCCTGTCAGGGGCTTGAAATAAGAAACTGTTTCATCTCTCATTTTGTTCATGGGATTATCATCAGCACAAACAGCCAACGGCAAGCATAGCACGCAGAGCATAAAGCATATAGCCAAGAGCGAAGAGCATAGAGCATAGAGTCCGGGACTCTTACCCTTAATTCTTTGTTCCATGCTCTTTGCTAATAGCTTTTTGCCCTTCGCTCTACGCACTCTGCTCCTTGCTAATAGCCCTGTGTTCATCAGAGTACCTCCATACGTTACCTGTAATTATACCATAGCTCATTTGAATCCGACCCTTATCTCCTGCAGCGAAACTGTGCGATTTCTTTACCGGAATTCGTCTGATTTTATGCCTCCCGCGAAGCGGGTTTGAAAGATTAACTTGTCTGCCATGTTTCGGTTCACCCTCTCCCTAACCCTATCC
>JBGPPR010000027.1:0-8656 GCA_041488675.1 Thermodesulfovibrionia bacterium | reverse complement strand
TGCTATTCCGCAAAAATTACAGAAGAGAAATTCCTGACTTTCACAAGCTCAAGTATCCTATAATTCTTGGTGTTGTTTCACTAATCAATACGTCTACCTACTACTATGCCTTCAAGTATACCACCATAGCAAATGCAGTCCTTACACATTATACAGCGCCTATAATCGTTGCCTTTCTTGCACCGCTGTTTCTGAAAGAAATCATTACAAGAAGGATTATCCTTGTAATAATTATAGCCTCGATAGGCCTCTGGATCATGCTTGATGGATTATCGTTCAAGGAAAATCAAATGGCAGGCATCATAGCCGGTCTTGTTTCTGGACTATCCTATGCGATAATTATCATATTCCTGAGGCTGCACTCCCATAAATTTCATCCCCTTTTGCTTTCATTTCTTACAAACGCTTTCATCGCAATACTTCTTGCGCCATTTATAAGAGAAATTCCTTTTCATGCCATATTGAGCTTTTTAATCGTCGGAATTGTCCATTCATCAATTGCACCCATCTTATACTTCAAAGGACTTCAACTTGTAACTGCGAACAGGGCAGCGGTCCTTGGTTATCTTGAACCTGTCAGCGCCATAGCCTTCGCCATGTTGTTCTTGGGTGAGTATCCCGCAGCTATTTCCCTGGTCGGTGGCGCTTTGATAATCTTCTCAGGATATCTCACCCTCAAGAGATGAAGCACTTCATGGGCTTCAGCCCCTTCAGCACTTACGACCTTATGACATCCACTGGCTGAATTTTCGTAGCCTTTTTTGACGGATAGATGCCTGCGAGAATGCCAACTCCCACGGATGCAACAAAAGATATCACAAGCCCTGAGAGAGAGACGGTAAAGGGTAGTCCTGACAGCAAAAAAATGATCGTCGCTGCCACAAGGCTTATGACGGCCCCTATTACGCCGCCACTCAATGATATAAAGGCAGACTCCATGAGAAACTGCAGGATAATGTCTTTCTTCCTTGAACCTACCGCCCTCCTGATTCCAATCTCTACCCTTCTCTCATTCACAATGAGTATCATTATTGACAGTATCCCGAGACCACCGATGAAGAATGAAATCCCCGCGGCAATCCTGCCGAGAACAGTTATCATGGACATTGCCTGAGTCTTCACCGCCATGACATCCTTTAAGTCAATTGCGGTAAAGTCATCCTTCTGATCGACTTTTATCTTGTGTCTTCTTCTCAATATTCCCTCTATGTCGGACTTGGCGTAAGGAATGGAGTTTTCATCGATAGCCTCCACTGAGATACTGCCAATGTAGTCTTTATTAACAAATCTTCTAAGAAATGAATTGAGGGGTACGAAAATCTGATAGTCTTGATCAAACCCTGAGATATCAACCCCCTTTTCCTCCATCACTCCTATCACCTGACACGGCACTCTGTAGATAAGGATATATTTGCCGATGGGGTTAACGCTGCCGAAGAGTTTTTCAGCAACTTCACTGCCAATGACTGCTACCCTGTTAAGATTATTATTGTGATCGGTAGTAATGAAACTGCCTTCTTTCACCCGGAAGTTTCTCACCTCCATGTAATTAGGTGTTACTCCCACAACGACCACAGATGTAAGAGTTATATCACCATACCTTACAGGGAATGCCTTATTGCTTGACGGAGTTACGGCACTTATAAATGGAGAACCTTCAATAATCGCTTTTGCATCCCTGATGGTCAGCGTGGTGGCCTCGCTTAATAGTCTCGTCTGACCTCCGAATGTCCTCACGATGCCACTCCTAACAATAAGGAGATTCTTACCAAGACTTTCCGCTTCCTTCTCAGTTTTTTTCGATAGAGAATCTGAAAGGTTGGATACAACAACGAGGGACAAGGTTCCGAGAAAGACTCCGAGAACAGCTAAGGCAGTTCTCAGTTTGAAGCTCAACAGGGATCTCATGGCAATTCTGAGATTCAGATATATTCTTTTCATCCCCTTATAGCCTCTATAGGATTCAGGTCCGCTGCCTTCTTTGCAGGCTGCAAACCAAAGCCGATTCCTATGGCCCATGAAAGAAGCAACCCCGCAGCAAAGGCCTTCCAGGAAAAATAGATGGGAAACTGCGCGATAAACATAAGGAGCTTCGAAGATGACAGGGCGAGCAAGAACCCGATGACACCGCCAACAGTTGTGATGATCACCGCTTCAAAGAGAAACTGCAGGAGAATATCCCTTTTCTTCGCACCTGTTGCCCTTCTTATACCGATTTCGTTCGCCCGCTCCCTGACAGACAGCAAGAACAGGTTCGCAAGGACAAATCCCGCAACAACCAGTGATATGATCCCTGTAACACCAAGAAATACAACGAGTGAACCGGTGAGAGCGACGAGGAACTTTATGATTTCCCTGGGTGAAACAATCGTAAAGTCATCAGGCTCCCCCACGAAAATACCGTGTCTTTTCCTCAAGAAGTTTCTGAGTTCCTCAAGATGAGTGTATAGGTTCTCCTGATCAAGAAATCGTATCCTGAAGGTGGATACGTATTTTGTCTCATTTTGCAGTTTTCTCATCAGCGTCGTGATTGGGATGACGATCCTGTCATCCAGGCGTTCACCCCCAGGAGAAGTGCCCCTCTCAGAAAGAACTCCGACTATCTGAACAGGTAATTGTTTCACAAGTACATATTTTCCAACAGGATCCTCATTTCCGAAAAGTTCTTTTCCAGTATATTGTCCTATAAGTCCCACATTCCTTAGACCTTTCACATCGTCTTCCGTAAAATCAGAACCTTCTATAACCGGCCATGTCCAGACACGACTGTAGTCACTCGTTGAACCGACAATCAGGGTTTGATATTTTTGTTCCTTGTATGAAACCGTAGCATCCCTCACGGATGACATTGGAACCACGACGTAGGCACTGTCGAAGGCCTGTTTAACGGCTTCCACATCATCGAGGGTAATCGTCTTCATTCTCTGTCCCGCTGCTCTCGCTTGTTCGCTTCCGCCGATGACGAGCAAGGAATCAGGCCCAAATCTTGCCACAATCTCAAAGGCCTTTTGGTATGCACCTTCTGTAGCTGCAACAATCACTGTGATGGAAGATATTCCGAGAGCGACACTGACTAAACAGAAGAGTGTCCTAAGTTTAAAAGCTCTGACAGCCCTGATTGATTGAAATACGATTTTGAAAACTCTGTCCATGATTCCTTATTCAAATATAATTCCATCTTTTATCTGAATGATTCTCTTTGCATAGGAAGCGATAAGAGACTCATGGGTTATGAGAACCACTGTCTTCCCCTTTTCATTCATCTTCTCCAGAAGGCTCATAATCTCAGTAGCCGTTTTGCTGTCAAGTTGTCCTGTAGGCTCATCGGCAAGGAGCAGCTCCGGTTCATTTATCAAAGCCCGTGCAATAGCAACACGTTGTTGCTCACCTCCTGAGAGTTGGTTTGGTCTGAATTTGGTCCTTCCCTCCAGGCCGACGATTCTCAACAGATCCATAGCATGCTTTTCGGCATTATCCTTCCGGCTTGCAACATAAAGAGTCGGTAACAGAACATTTTCCAGAACCGTTGCATAGGGAAGGAGGTAGAAGTTCTGAAAAACAAAGCCAATATGCTCGTTCCTGATCTCGGATAATTGATCGTCCGTGAGGTTTGATACCTCTCTGTCAGCTAATGTATAACGCCCGGAGGTTGAAACGTCAAGACATCCGACAATATTCAAGAGCGTTGTCTTGCCCGAGCCTGATGTCCCCATAATTGCCACAAACTCCCCTTTTTCTATCGAAAGATGAATGCCTTTTAAGACCTCCACATCGATGTCACCCATCCGGTACGTCTTCGTTATATTCTCTAATAAGCAAAGAGGCATGATATGTTCCGGTTTTTAACTTGCAGGCTTTGATGATACCGGCAGGATCAATTTTGTTGCAACAATATCTCCTTCTTTCAACCCGGAGATGATCTCCGTCCTTTCCTCCCCCCTGATGCCAGTCTGTACCTCTACCTTCCGGACCTCGTGAGGGCCTATTACTTTATAGACTATCTGCTTACCTTTTTCAAACTTTACTGCTGCATTTGGGACGGTAAGGAGGTCGTTCTTTTCTGCAAAAATTACCTTGACATGGGTGGTCATCTCCGGCTTCAGGAATAAAGCATCATCCTTCGACACCTTCACGATTGCAAGATAATACACGATATTATCTTTCACAACAGGTTCAGGATAGATCTTTTCTATATCGCCGTGAAAGAGTTTGTCGGGAAAGGTATCAACATAGTACTCGACCTGTTGTTTCATCTTTACCCTTCCGATGTCTGTTTCGTCTACATATATCCACATCTCAAGAAGGGTTGGGTCAAGTACTGTAACAAGGTTTGCAACCTGAAGACCGGTAACAACCGTTTCTCCTTCCTGGGCAGTAACGTCTGAGACAATTCCATCTATCGGAGCATAGATTTTAGTATAGGTGAGTCTTATTTCTTGCTGCTTCAGCTGAGCGATAACATCTTCCATGTTTGACTTTGTTATTTTCATTTGAGTTTTGTATTCTTCCTCGAGCCTCTTGAGATTTGCTTGGGTTGCTTCGAACTGGTTCCTCGCCTTATCAACAGTATCTTTTGTTGTATAATCATGTTTTAAGAGCTCCTGTTCACGCTCATAATCTATCTTTGCATATTCATAGTTTGCCCTTGCTTCATTGATGCGCTCCGGGTATGTCAGTTCAACCTGCGACAGGGTATTTCGGGCAGCGCTGAGCGCAGCCGTCTGCTGTTCAATAGCCTTCTGGATTTCCCTCTCATCTATAAGAGCTATGATTTGTCCCTTCTTCACCCTGTCGCCGATTTTTACGTTCATCTTCATGATCTCTCCTGTCGCCCTCGCCCCAATCTTGACCACCGCGCCAACCTGGGACTTAATAATTCCTGTTTCCACAATGACTCCCCTGATGCTCCCCTTTTCTGCTTTCGCAGTTTCTAAAACCTTTATCTCCGGTTTGCTCAAAAACTTCTGATATAAAAAGAAGCCTGACCCCACGAGTATAACTGCAATGAAAATAATCCCAATTTTTTTCATTCTGTTTGCCTACGTGACTTCCAACGGTCTAATTTTAACTAATAACTATTTAGAGATTCGAGCCTTTCAATCCCTGCAATTCTTTCGAGCGACACCTTCGATGAGACAAGGTTCAACCGGGAATTAATGAGTTGTTCTCTTGCACCCGCAAGGAGACTTTCAGCCTGCACAAGAGAGAGAATGTCGGCCTTTCCGACCTTATACTCCCCGAAAGCCTGCTCATAATTTTGTTCTGCTTGCTTGAGCTGCTGCTGTGCGACCTGCAGATTGTCAGAAGCGGTGACCAAATCCTCGTATGCCTTGTTGACATCGAGCAACGATTGTCTCTTTATATCATTCAGATTTTCCAGCGAGACGTCCTTTTCAAGCTCAGACGATTTTGCTCTGAAAAATTTCCCCAATTCGAAGATATTCCATGTTGCTGTAATACCAACTGTCTTTTGCTCAGTAATAAAAGCCTGTCCGACTGCTACAGCCTGGCGACCACCGGATGATTTCTCATATGAAGCATTTGCCGTTATGAGAGGATAAAAAGTGCTGACTGAAACAGACTTGTTATTCTCTGCAATTTTCAGTGAATCTTCTGCCTGTTTTATCTCCGGCCTTTGCAAGACAACAGTTGATAACGTATCTCTGTCGGGAATTTTGACCTCCATATCGAGAGACCCTTCAATATCGTATCGACTGTCAAAAGGTTTTCCTATCAGAGAATTCAGCTCAAGGAGTGCCTTCCTGAAATCGCCTTGAGCCTGCACCAAGGCAAACTTTGACTGTTCAAGACGGACAGATGCCTGAAGCACGTCAAGAAGCGTTGCAACACCAAACTTATGTCTACCCTCAGCAACCTCATAGTCTTTTTGCGTATCCTGGAGCTGTATCTTCCTCTGTTCCAATACATCCCTTTTTGCAATGGAAGTATAAAAAGCTGTCTTCGTGTTGAATTCAAGATCGAGGAGATTCTTTCTAAGGTCTTCCTTACTGATATCGAGGTTCAGTCTCGCAATATTTCTTGATGCCTTCCTGTTCCCTCCATCAAAGAGTGTGTAAGACAGCGTAAGATCGGAATTGCTCGTCGAGAACTCCTGAGCAGTTGTATAAATTCTATTGTGAACCGTGGACGCATCAAGACTCGGCAGATAAGGTCCGAGTGAGGCATTATACAGCGCATCCGTAGATCTTGTCTTTATCATTGACGCCTTATAAACAGGAAGGGTCTCCTTTGCCAGAGCTATTGCTTCGTCAAGAGTCAGAGAATGGGCTGTCTGCGGTAAAAAAACCAAAGACAGCATACTGCAAAGATACACCAATTTATTTCTAATGTGCTTCATCACTACAACCTCCGAGATTTCAATTTGATATTTTACATCGGCAATTGAGAGAAAAGAAAGGGTTTACGATCATAAACTCTGCAACAGGATTTCTGAATATGAGTTCTATGACAAAAAGCTCTCTCCCCAAATAGCCGGAGAAGTATTTAAAAAAATGGATACTGTTACACACAGTCTTGCAGGTGCTGAACTCATACTTCAAGTTCTGAAATCTCCTGCCATCTTAAGTCCTCAGTCAAGAGATTATTGCTACCTGTTGCCTCACGTAAAAATCTACACGAAATGATATACGTTGCCTCAAATGAAAATCTATACGAAATCATTTTACTCCTTTGCATCGTTTTCGGTTTTTCTTAAGCACTATGAGGAGATTTGGAGAGACTCCAGAGAAACTGGTTTCACCAAATGCCCCACAATCGTTTTTCTCAGACGAACCCATACTTGGGTATCCTCCTAAACGTGACTCATTCCTTTGATTGATACCTCCATGCTGTTTTTTTAGTGTTTCCTTCATGGATACTATTTTTAAAAGCTTATGCTGGAGTTTTGTGATTGTCCTCTTCAGTGCTGCCGGATTGAGCGTAGCATACTGTTTCCTCAGTTGTTCTTTCCTGTCCCCCGGCACATGAGGAGATTCAAGAACTCTCTGATACGGTGTCCGGGGCTTGTCATACTTCTTGCTAACCTTGCTCCCTATCCTTGTCTTCTCCAAAAGCTTCATCACAGGTTGGAAAAAGTTCGTATACGGCCTTAGGTATCCATATATCTCATTTAGAAGATTTACCTCTTCTCCGGTGTCATACCGAGCATATCCAACAGCTCTTCGTACTACCGAGTAGTTTTTCTGTTCGACAAAACAGTTATCATTCTTCCGGTAACTCCTTGTTCGCGTGAAGGTGATCTTCTCCTCAGAACAAAACCTCAGCATATGGTGATTAATAAACTCAGATCCATTGTCTGAATCTATCCCTATGAGATCAAAAGGCAAGCGGTTTCTGATGTCCTGCAATGCCTGAAAGACCCACACCTGTGCCTTGTTCTTGACGGCCTCAGTCTCTGTCCATCCTGTACATACGTCCGTCACATCCAATGTCTGGGCAAATTCTCCCCGGGCATCTCCCCCATCGTGCCCCACAAGGTCTATCTCAACAAAACCAGGTCTCCTGTCATCCCATTCCGAAAAAGTACGGATTGGAATCTGGTTCTTCAGCAAGGTCCCCGGTTTCGTGTGTGACCTCCCCTTCAGCGTTTGCTTCTTCCGTTGTTCTGCTAACAGTCGGTCAATCGTGGCCGCACTGATCTTATACAACTTCTTCCTCGTTACCCGATCTAATTTGATCTCCTTGTATTGCTCCAGGATCCGAATGACTTCTTTGAGCATCGGGGCAAGCCTCTTGCCACAGATACAGTCCATGATCCCCCATATCTTCGTCAGAACCTTTTCTACGTTTCCATCATAGGTCTTCTGTTTTGTCCTCTGTGCCCTTTTCCTGATATCCCCCTCAATAACTATATCCTTAGTAACTCTGACCTTCTTGCCGTGTGCTCGAAGCACATAGGAAGCATAACACCGACTATAGCCGGTCAGTGTTATGAATTCATCCAGAATGATTCCTTTGTGCTTCTTCTGTGCCCTTTGATATCGTGGTGCAACAATTGCCGTTACCTTCTTTCTCTCTTGCATCATTAACCTCATTCCTGCCTCCTGTAGCCTTTCTCCCAGGAGACAATTGTGATATTTTCGTGTAGATTTTTAAATGAGGCAACGATTCGCTTTCATATAGATTTTTGATGAGGCAATTCGTGCTATTGACTCCTTGCCAAGTCCTTCTTTAAAATAGCCGCCAGGGGAAAGTTCTTACCACAGACACTGAAAGCAAAAAGACCCTCATGGAGGGATTCAAATCTTTTGAAGGAGGTTTATAAAGACTATGAAGCGGTTTAGAATTTTTGTAGCTTTGTGTGTCATTGTTGTTTTCTCAGGGCTTGTCTTTGCAGTCAGCGAAAGAGGGGGAGAGGCTCTGCAGAAATTGATGGATGGTAACAAGAGGTTTGTATCAGGAACTCTTGCGCAGAAAAACCTGAGTGTTAAGAAAAGAGAAGAGTTGTCAAAAGGGCAAAAACCCTTTGCCATCGTGCTTACTTGCTCTGACTCGAGGGTCCCCCCTGAACTCCTGTTTGACCAGGGTCTCGGTGATGTCTTTGTCGTGAGGGTCGCAGGCAATGTTGTTGACCCCATAGCATTAGGGAGCATCGAATATGCAGCAGAGCATCTCGGATCACCTCTCTTGTTAATTC
>JBGPPR010000026.1:0-8988 GCA_041488675.1 Thermodesulfovibrionia bacterium | reverse complement strand
GGCAGAGGTGGATACCTTTCTTCTTTTTGCGGAAGCAAAACTTTTTCTCGTCTCCGAGCTTCCTTTTCAGGGACGGGTACTTCCTTATGCGTTATCTTTTTCTGAGGCTTGGCAGTGATTTGCTTTACCTCAACTTTCTTGCCGAGATGGAGAGTAACTTTTTTCTTTGCCTTCTTAGCTACTTTTTTCTTATCAGCTTTTTGTTCTTTCTCGACCTTAACCTGTTTAGCTTCCTTCTTTTTTTCCTTTCCGGCAGTTTTCTCTTTTCTTGTCTTGACCTTAACCTTCCTTATTTCTTTCTTAACAATTTTCTTCGACGTTTTTTTCTTTTCTTTTTTAGTCTTACTGCCTACTACCTCCTTCTTTCTTACAGGAGTTTTCTTAGGCTTTGTTTTTGTCTTCTTGGCAGTTGCACCCTTCGTCTTTTTAAGTTCCTTCCTATCCATTGGTACCCCCTTTAAAGGTATATTTTAGCAAAATTTCTCCCTTTTCAATGTGCCTCTGCCCAATTTTTTCCATGACCGATTTCGACCTTTACAGGAACGGACAGCTCGACTGCCTTTTCCATTTTTTCTCTGACAACATCTCTTGTTCTATCAAGTTCCCCTGTGGGAAGCTCAAATAGGAGTTCATCATGAACCTGCAGAATCATCTTTGCCTTTACCCCATGCTCTCTGAAACTCCTCCATATTCGCGTCATGGCGATTTTAATGATATCGGCTGCCGTGCCCTGAATAGGAGAATTTATCGCCAATCTTTCGCCTTGCTGACGTATTGCAGAGTTCTGATTTTTAAGCTCCGGAATAGAGCGTCTCCTGCCAAAAAGGGTTACTACATACCCGTTACCCTTCGCACTCTCGAGTATTTCCTCTATATACATTTTCACGCCGGGATGTCTGTCAAAATATCTTTCGATATATTTTCTTGCCTCTTCCCGTGAAATACTGAGTGTCTCTGATAATCCAAAAGGTGATATCCCATAGATAACACCGAAGTTCACTGTCTTTGCAATTCTTCGCATATCAGAAGTAACTTTGTCCGGGGGGATACCAAAGAGTTCTGATGCCGTCCTCGCATGGACATCAAGGTCATTTCTGAAGGCATCAAGAAGCCCTTTGTCTTGACTCAGATGGGCAAGGATCCTTAATTCCACCTGCGAGTAATCGGCTGAAAGCAGCATATTTCCATCTTCTGCTATGACGGTCTCTCGTATGCGTTTTCCCCAGTCACCCCTGACGGGGATGTTCTGTAAGTTCGGCTCGCTGCTGCTCAATCTCCCAGTAGCAGTCGCTGTTTGATTGAATGAGGTATGTATCCTCTGTGTTTTTGGATTTACTATCTGAGGTAACGTATCCACGTAAGAGGTTTTCAGTTTGTTCAGGCTCCTGTAATTGAGTACTTCTCGTGGAAGGTCATGGGACTCTGCTAGTTCTTCGAGGACACTCAATTCCGTCGAGAAACCTGTCTTGGTTTTTTTCGTAGGTTGAAACCCGAGGTTCTGAAAGAGAACTCTGCTGAGCTGTTTAGGAGAGTTTATATTGAACTCCTCCCCTGCAAGAAAATATATCCTCTTCTGGATTCCGTCAAGTTCTCTCTCAAGTTCTTTTGCAATATGTTTCAGCATCTCCGAATCTATTTTTACACCTGCCTCTTCCATGTCGGCGAGGACATGGATGAGTGGCATTTCTATATCAAAATAAACCCTCTCAAGATTTTCTTCCCCAAGCTTGGTGAAAAGGAGTTCTTTCAATTCGAAGGTGGTAGTCACAGCATCTGCCACATAAGAGGCGGCCTCATCTGTCGGAACTTCCGCAAGTGACTTTCTTTTACCGATGACCTCGTTAAGACTTTTTTCTCTTCTTGACAGATATTCGAGAGTGACTTCTTCCAGATTGTGGCTCTGCCTGTTAGGATTAATGAGATAAGATGCTATCATTGTATCAAAGAGGATCCCCTTGAGTGAAATTCCCTGTCCCTTGAGCATGACGATTTCATGTTTTAGGTTATGTCCGATCTTTGAAATCTGCTCATTTCCAAAAATTGGAGAAAGTATCCTTACTGTGCCTTCCTTCTCAATCTGGGGAGGTACACCTGGATAAGAGTGTGAGAGGGGGATATAGACGGAATAATCTTTATCTAGAGCTAAAGCTATGCCAACAGGGACATCTGTTTGAGGATCGCTGATGGCTCCTGCAGAGGGTTCGATACGAAATGAAAACTCTCTGCCAATAGCGGATTCTATGATTCCTGCGATCTCTTCAAGCCTATTGAGGGAAAAGACTGTTTCAAACTCTCTTTTTCTGAGCGTGCCTGTAGGAATTAGCTTCACAAGGCTGCTGAATTCAAATTCTCTAAACAGGGATAGGAGGCGGGGCCAGTCAGGTTCTTTCAATCTGATTTCATCCATCTGAAAATCGAGGGGCACAGAAGTATCAATCGTTGCAAGTCTTTGACTCAATCTAACTATATCTGCATTTTCGGCAACAAGTCTCCTTAGTTTTTCCCTCTTAACTAAGTTCGTATTTCCCAAAAGTTCTTCAAGACTACTCACATTTGAAAGGAGCTCCTTTGCCGTTTTCTCACCTACGCCTTTAATCCCCGGAATATTATCAACCGCATCTCCTGTGAGTGCCATAAACTCTGTAATTCTTTCTGGGCCAACGCCGAATTTATCTTTAACATATTCACCATCGAGGATCTTATCCTTCACCGGGTCGTAAATCTTTATACCACTGTCTACAAGTTGAAGCATATCCTTATCTGCAGTAACGATGAACACACTAATACCTTTACCTTTAGATGTTAATCTCTTTGCAACGGTACCAATAATGTCATCTGCTTCATAACCAGGCATCTCAAATATCTTTATATGAAAGGCCGAAATCAATTTCTTAATGTACGGCATCTGCTCTACGAGTCCATGAGGGGTTTCAGGCCTGTGGGCTTTATATTTTTCAAACATTGCGTGCCTTTTCGTTGGAACGGGTAAATCAAAAGATACGACAATTCCATCCGGCTTTTTTTCTCTGATGATTTTTAAGAGCATGTTTGTAAAGCCATAAATGGCGTTCGTGGAGAATCCTCTTGATGTTGAAAGCTCTCTTATGGCATAGAAGGCCCGATAAGCATAGGAATTTCCATCAATAAGATAGACAGTCATGGTGTTTGACAAAGTACGGGTATTATTTTACATTAAACTACTACTAAATATGTGAGGAGGAGAATTTGCTCCAGGCCGTGGAAGATATAAGTTTTACAAAGAAGCGTCTCAAAATAGAGATCCCATCAGACATCATCGAAAAAGAGATACAAGACTCTCTCGAAAGGGTTAGACAAAAGACGAATTTGCCTGGCTTCAGGCCTGGTAAGGCTCCCATGAATCTGATAGAAAAGCGTTTTGGTAAGAAAGTTGAGGCAGAAGTGCTTGAAAAGGTCATCCCCGAGTTTTACGGCAAGGCATTAAAAGAAGCAGACCTCAAACCTGTTACCATGCCGGTATTGGACGAGCGGTTCACATTTGAAAGAAACAGTCCCCTTAATCTTTCGTTCACTGTTGAGGTTATGCCCAAGATCGAGAACCTTGATTATGCGTCAATAAAGGCGAAGGATGTTCCTGTTGTTGTTAATGAGGCGGAGCTTGAAAATGCCCTTAAGAATCTTCAAGAGCAGAAGGCACTGTATGAAGTTGCAGAAAAGGAGATTGAAAAGGATGACCTTGTAACTTTTGATTATGTTGACTGTGAATTAGTGGAAGGGGAAACGACGCCTTCACTCAGGGAAGAGGTATTGAAACTGGGAAACGAGTTGCTTCCTAAGGACCTTGAGGAAAAATTGATCGGTAGGAAAAAAGGTGATACCGTGGAGTTTACTACTTCCTTCGAAGCGGATTTTAAGGTAAAGGAACTCGTCGGCAAAGCGTTGCAAGTAAAGATCATGATAAAAGAGGTGAAGCATAAGGTTCTTCCGGCAATAGATGATGAATTCGCGAAAGACGTCGGTTATGGTAGCATCTCAGAATTAAAGGAGAAGATAAAAGAAAATCTCTATCAGTTCAAGAAGGACCAGGCTACAAAAATGCAGAAAGCGGAGATCGTTCGGCAGCTGACTGAATCCCATGATTTTGAGATTCCCGAGACGTTACTCAATAACGAGTTAGATTCTCTCATTATGCAGGAAAGCATTTCAGGGAAACGATCAGGGAAACTGGAGGAAGCAAACAAGCACGATGACTCAGACAGCGTGGATGCAATATCTGAGGTAAGCAAACCAGATTTGCGGGATCAGAGTGAAGAAGAAACGCTCCCTGAACTGAAAGAAAAGGCGCTGAGGAATGTTCGTGCATCCATCGTTATTCACGCTATTGGCCAGAAGGAAGGCATTACGGTAACCGAAGACGAGGTAAGAGATCGAATCTCGGTGATAGCAAAAAGACTTTCCGCACAACCGGAGGCTGTCATGAACTTCTATAGGACAAAAGATGGTTCCCTGGAAGGATTGAGGCAAATGATTTTTGAGGATAAGGTTCTGGATTTACTTTTCTCCAGGGCCACTATCGAGAAAGGAGAATAGATGAGCATTATCCCTATTGTTATAGAACAGACAGGTCGTACAGAGCGGGCCTACGACATCTACTCAAGGCTCCTAAAGGACAGGATTATTTTTATTGGCACGGTCATCGATGACCATGTGGCGAACACGGTAATCGCACAGCTCCTTTTTCTTCAGACAGAAGATCCCGATAAAGATATTCATCTCTATATTAATTCACCCGGCGGAATAGTGTCTTCCGGCCTTGCGATATACGACACTATGCAATACGTGAAGCCGAACATCGCAACATACTGCATCGGCCAGGCAGCAAGCATGAGCGCCCTGCTCCTTGCAGCAGGTGCGAAAGGCAAGAGATTTGCACTTCCTCATTCCCGGATTATGTTACATCAACCCATGGGTGGTTTCCACGGACAAGCCACAGATATCGAAATTCATGCCCGCGAGATACTCCGGATGAAGGAGACTCTGAACAGAATACTTTCAACTCACACAGGGCAGTCTCTAGACAAGATACAGGCGGACACAGACAGAGATTTCTTTATGTCCGGAGAAGAAGCAAAGGAGTATGGGATTGTTGACGAGGTAATCCGCAGTATTAAAGCAGCTGGTGAGTTGACTACCGCTGTGAGATAGAGAGGGACACATGGCCAAAAAAGAAGAGAGCCTACCTAAGTGTTCTTTCTGTGGCAAGGGGCATGATGAGGTCCAAAAACTTATCGCAGGGCCCTCCGTGTATATTTGTAATGAATGTGTTGCTCTTTGTAACGAAATCATTGCGGATGCCTACCATGCTGACATGGAGGGTCATACTCTTCCAAAACTTCCTACGCCAAAGGAGATCCATCATCTCCTAAGTGATTATGTAATTGGTCAGGAAAGGACAAAAAGGATACTTTCTGTTGCTGTCTATAACCACTATAAGAGAATTTATAGTCCCGGCAAGTCGGAAGTTGAACTACAAAAAAGTAACATACTCCTCATTGGTCCTACGGGCACCGGAAAAACCCTTTTCGCCCAGACATTGGCAAAGATACTCGATGTGCCTTTCGCAATAGCCGATGCGACTACCCTTACAGAGGCTGGCTATGTTGGTGAGGATGTGGAAAATATTATTCTAAAGTTGCTCCAATCCGCTGAATATGACCTTGAGAGGGCACAAAGGGGCATTGTCTATATTGATGAGATTGACAAGATCAGCAGGAAATCAGAAAATCCCTCAATAACGAGGGATGTATCAGGTGAAGGTGTCCAGCAGGCCCTTCTCAAACTGATCGAAGGCACCGTGGCAAATATTCCACCTCAGGGCGGACGGAAACACCCGCAACAGGAATTTATTCAAATGAACACAACAGATATCCTCTTTGTATGTGGAGGTGCTTTCGTAGGGCTTGAAGGTATTATTGAACAGCGAACCGGACAAAAAATAGTGGGCTTCGGTCAAGATGCTGTGACAAGAAAGGAGAAACGGATAGGTGACGTTCTGAGTCTTGTTGAACCAGAGGATTTGATAAAATATGGCCTCATTCCGGAATTTGTGGGGAGATTGCCTGTTGTAGCAACACTTGACGAACTCAATGAGCCAGTAATGGTAAGAATACTGACAGAGCCCAAGAATGCCCTCATAAAACAGTATCAGAGACTCCTCTCTTTGGATAACGTAAAGCTGAGATTCACAGAAGATGCGCTTTCAGCGATAGCAAAGAAGGCGGAGATAAGAAAGACCGGTGCACGTGGACTAAGGGCCATCCTCGAAGAAATCATGCTTGATGTAATGTATGAGATACCTTCTCAGAAGGACATAAAGGAATGTGTGATAAATGAAGACATCGTCACGAAGAATGCAAAGCCAATTCTTTTGTATGAGAAGCAGGCGGAGTCAGCATAGGGATGTGAACAATTTCAATAGTGAGATGCTACAACTTTGCTTCTGTTTTTCTTGAGGAGATCGACTTTTCTATTGCCCTCCTAACAGTTCCTCTGAGTTCTTCATCAGCAATGTGAGATATCGTCTTTTCGATATATGATAACTCTTCAGGAGTGAATGTCTTTGCACCAAAACCTTGATCGCGGACTTCCGACCCAGTCTTTATTGAAACCTTACCAAGCTTAAATCGGACATCCGTGACTCCGTAAGGACTAAGTTTTCCTATGATATCCTTTTTGAAATAGTTCAGTTCCTGAAGCCAAACTGGTGAATCAACATTGAGGAGAATTACTCCCTCAGTTATTTTACAAGGCGCCATATGACATGAAAGGGGTTCATTGAATAAAACATGCCAACTTTCCTTAAGTTCAATGAACCTCATATCACTTTCTATGCCAAAGTCCCTGACCAGAGGGCGAAGTAACGAGCCCACCTTCTTCACTAAACTGCCTTTTTGACTTTACCTGAACGGAGACATCTCGTACATACGGAGAGCCTTCGAACACCAGTCTTTGTCATTATACGAATCCTTTGAAGATTGGGCATGATCACCCGTTTTGTCTTATTATTTGCATGGCTCACATTATTACCGATTGTCCTCTTTTTCCCACAGAAAGCACAGGCTGCCATTCTTCGCCTCCTTCTTCCATTGCATTCATTAAGTTCTCTATGATAACATTTCAGTTATAATAAGTGCACCATCATCATCCATTTCTGATTCTCGTGGAAAGACAGGGTTAATATTCAATGCAGAAAATAAGAATTTATGAGCTCGCAAAAAAATTGGGGGTAACAAGTAAAGTTATCATTATCGAACTTTCAAGGCTCGGTATTGAGGGCAAGACTCACACCTCGGGTATTGAACCGGAGGTTGCGGGAACCATTGAGGCTGCACTTCGAAAAAAATCTGTAGAGCCAGTAAAAGGAACCATCGCTGAGGGTAGTCCGGCAAAAGAAGACGTTATCGAACCACAAATCGAAAAAGCTCATGCCGGATATGAAGAAAAAGTAGTAATCGTTGAGAAAAGAGAGCCAGAGACAGAGGAGAAGAAAATACTTGCAGTACCGGAGGAGGAAGAGGAACTAAAGGTTCCAGATAGGTTTAAGAAAGAGATAGAAACAGAAAAGATCGAGAAGTTTAAGACAAAACCAGGTATGCAAAGAGCCTTTCAGACAATAAGGAAGATAGAACCCAAAAAATGGCATGAGCAAAAGCCACTAAAGAGGTTTGAAAAGGGTAGACCTGTCCCAAAGGAAGAGCAAAAACCTCCGATCCATCTTGTTATCCCGAGAAGGAAAACACTGAAGCTTCAGGAAGGCACTACGGTAAAAGAGTTTGCAGAACTTATAAGTGTCAAGCTATCTGATGTTATCAAGAAATTCATGGAATTAGGATACATGCCTACCATAAACCAACCTGTTGACTCTGACGCAGCACTGTTAGTTGCTGGGGGGTTCGGAGTAAAACTCGAGCTTTCACCTGTTGAGGAAGATATGGTAATTACGGAAGCACCTGAGGATTTAAGTAAATTGTTACTGCGTCCTCCGGTCATTACTATAATGGGACATGTGGACCATGGCAAGACTTCGCTTCTCGATGCGATAAGAAAGACGAGAGTCATTGATACCGAGGCAGGAGGTATTACACAGCATATCGGTGCATATAAGGTTTATTTGAAGGGTAAAGATATTGTATTTCTCGACACCCCAGGTCACGAAGCGTTCACTGCTATGAGGGCGAGGGGGGCAAAGGTAACAGATATTGTTGTCCTTGTTGTAGCTGCGGATGACGGCGTCATGCCGCAGACTATTGAAGCGATCAATCATGCAAAGGCTGCAAATGTGCCAATTGTGGTAGCTATAAACAAGATTGACAAGCCAGAAGCAAATCCGTCGAAGGTGAGGAATGAACTTGCAGAGCACGGAATAATACCTGAGGAATGGGCAGGTCAAAACATCTTTGTTGAAGTGTCTGCAAAAAAAGGTTTAGGGATAGAAAACTTGCTTGAGATGATACTCCTTCAGTCGGAAATCATGGAACTCAGGGCTAACCCTGAAAAAAAAGCAAGAGGTACCATCATCGAGGCAAAACTTGATAGGGGGAGAGGTCCTGTGGCGACGGTACTTGTACAAACCGGAACCCTTAAGGTTGGCGATACATTCCTTGCAGGTAGTTATGTTGGAAGAGTAAGGGCATTGATTGACGACACACGCAAAAGAATTACGGAAGCAGGACCATCAGCACCGGTTGAGGTAATCGGTTTTCCTGAAGTTCCCTCAGCTGGAGACACGTTTATTGTTGTTGAAGATGAAAAGAGAGCAAGACAGATTGCCCTTGCTAGACAACAGAAACAGAGACTTGTTGATATGGCTAGAGCACGAAAGCTCACCCTTGATGAATTATATGCAAAGATTAAAGAGGGAGAGATTAAAGACCTGAATATTATTATTAAGGGCGATGTTCAAGGATCTGTTGAGGCACTAAAGGATGCCCTTGAAAATATCACGCATCC
>JBGPPR010000025.1:0-9009 GCA_041488675.1 Thermodesulfovibrionia bacterium | reverse complement strand
GGGATATTGGGGAAAGTACCTAAATGTTTATCTCACGGGAGATTTAGCCCGCAGAGATGCAGACGGCTACTTCTGGCTGCAGGGAAGAGCTGATGATGTTTTGAATATTGCGGGACACCGCATAGGAAATTCAGAAATAGAGTCGGCCCTCATAACACACACCTCCGTAACTGAGGCAGCTGTAGTAGGAATGCCGCATGAGATAAAAGGTCAATGTATTGTGGCTTTTGTAGCCTTGCGACATGGTGAACAGGCTACCACATCTCTTGTGAATGCCTTAATAGGACATGTGGAAAAAGAGATCGGCAAGATCGCACGGCCGGAGAAGATTCACTTTGTTCCGGACTTACCAAAAACACGAAGCGGGAAAATCATGCGTCGCGTGGTACGGCGAATCGCCATGGGAGAAGATCCGGGAGATATTTCTACACTTGCCAATCCAGAGGCTGTAGATAAGATAAGAGAAACCCTTGAAAACGAAAACCGTAATAAGGAGTAGTACTCATATGAAAGAAGCAATGTTTTATGAAAAACTTGATGACAAGAAAGTCAGGTGTTTTCTCTGTGCCCATCACTGTTTCATAAAGGATGGGAAAAGAGGCATCTGTTATGTTCGCAAAAACACAGACGGCACTCTTTACACCCTTGCCTACGGCAGAGTCGTCTCAATGAACATCGACCCTATAGAAAAGAAGCCTCTTTTTCACTTTCAGCCCGGATCGACCTCATTTTCGATTGCAGCGGCAGGTTGCAATTTCCGTTGTGAACACTGCCAGAATTTCGAGATTTCTCAGTATCCTAAAGAACACGAAGGTGAAATCCTCGGGCAGCATGTTACGCCCGAAACAATCGTGGAAGCAGCGGGAAGAAACGGGTGCAAGAGCATTTCCTACACGTATACGGAACCAACTATCTACTTTGAGTTTGCCTACGACTGTGCAAGGCTGGCGCATGAAAAGGGTATAAAGAACGTTTTCGTGAGTAATGGATATATCACGCCGGAAGCTACAAGGGCTATCGCACCCTACCTCGACGGAAATAATATAGACCTTAAGGGAAATGACGACTTTTACAACAAAATATGCGGCGCAAGGTTAGAGCCGGTAAAAGAGACAATAAGGCTCATGAAAGAGCTCGGTGTATGGGTTGAGGTAACAACACTGATAATCCCGGATTACAATGATTCTGAAGAGGATTTGAGAAATATTGCAGAGTTTATTGGATCGGTTGACCCTTTTATGCCCTGGCATGTGACACAATTCTATCCCACATATAAATTGACGGACAAACCTCGGACACCTGTAAAGACGCTGCGGCAGGCGAGAGATATCGGTTTCGAAACTGGCCTTAAATATGTGTATGAAGGTAACGTACCGGGTGAAGGAGGAGAAAATACCTACTGCCACAAATGCAAGAGCCTCCTTATCAAACGGTTCGGCTTCAGCATCGTCGAAAACAGGATAAAAGATGGAAGATGTTCAGAATGTGGTACAGAGGCGAAAGGTGTATGGAAATAGCTATAGACCAAGTTCCATAAAAACTGCGTTCTCCTTCGGCAGCGTGTAATAATCTTTCCTGTAAGCGACAGACCTGAAACCAAACCGCTCATAAAATTGTATAGCACCATGATTTGAAACTCTAACCTCAAGGAACAAAGCCTTGCATACCTTCATTCTTAATTCATCAATGACTTTTCTCACAAGGGCGGCCGCAACACCTCTTCTCCGTAGATCAGGATGAACTGCGAGGTTCAGTATATGACCTTCGTCGAGTAAATGGCTTGCACAGACGTATCCGGCAATTTCCCCCTCAAGTACTGCAACCTTTGTTACCGCATAAGGACTATAGATTTCCTTCAAGAATGCTATTTCAGACCAGGGGGTAGTAAATGAAGTACGTTCGATATTGAGGACTTCGGGAACATCACTCCAAATCATTTCTCGGATAAATACTTCAGTCATTGCGCTTCATGGCGTTTCGCCTTGGCCAGTTAACCGTATACTTCTGACTACTTGTTACTCGTTATTCGTCACTCGTGACTTGCTGCTTGCTCTATGCTCCTCGCTTCTTGCTCTTTTCACCTGCTTTCAACTCAGCCTCTGATCTCCTTAAGTAAAAGGGAACAAGGCCGACGGGATCAGAGAATTCACCCCTTAATGCCTTTTGCATTCCGATAGAAGCCACATTCGCTGGTGAGGTCACCATCTTTTCCGGAGATGCAAAGAGTGCCCGTTCACTCATATGTTTGATAATCTCATCTCTGTAAAGAATCGCCCCATCACCGGTAAAAATAATTTTTCCTCCCGAAAATCCCCCCTCCCCCCCTTTGCTAAAGGGGGGGAGGGGGGGATTACTTATATCATCCTTTCTATCGCTATACATTCTGAATAGTTCATTAATTTTTACCAAGAGCCTGTCAACCCCTATTGACATCTCGTCTATCAATCTTACGAACCCTTCCCCTTTCCATTCAAAGAGTGCAGCATACACCTCTTTTTTTCGTGCATCAAGCATGGTACAAACAGGGTACCGGCAAAAAGGAAAATTTCGCGCAAGTGTTTCAAGTGTTGAGACGGATACCACGGGCTTACCGGTTGCATACGAGAAGCCCTTAATAGTGCTTAACCCTATTCTCAGCCCGGTGAAGGAACCCGGGCCTATAGCTACAGCAAAGAAGTCCATATCAGATATCGTGTATCCGGATTGTGTAAGGGCATAGTCGATAGCTGTCATAAGCCGTTCTGAATGTGTTGACTTCACATTTAACCTTACTTCGATAACCATGCCTTCGAGGTCATCTACAACAGCAACGCCTCCAAGTAATGTGGATGTATCAATAGCGAGTACTTTCATAGTATCTCTTCTCAGGACTTCAACTATAATATCTAACTTTTATAGAAATTCAAAACTGAGTGTTTTAATCCTAAATGACGAAGGTACATCACACTATGATCACTGTAGCCTAAAATTTCTAACCATGAACAGAACCGATCCAACAATACAGACCATAGCTGAAACAGTCACCGCATTTGTTGTTCCTATTGCATCTGCCAGCATGCCGATAAGGGAGTTGCCGATCGGTGCAAGTCCGAGAAACACAAGGGCATACACACTCATTACCCTTCCCCGAAAGCCGTCCGATACCGAAAGCTGTACAAAGCTGTTTGCCGTGGCAAGGAAACTCACCATTCCCCATCCCAGAAACATGAGAGTTGCTAACGAAAGATAGAAAATCCTGGACAGAGAAAAAACGAGAAGAAAACAGGAAAAACAAAGGGCCGCCACAGACATAAATCTCTTCTTACGCTGTATGTCACCTCGAAAAGCGATGAAAAGCGCTGCTGAAAGGGCCCCGGCGCCTGTGGCGCCAACGAGAAATCCATATCCTTTAGGGCCTGTTCTTAACACCTCTCCTGCGAATACAGGCAAGAAGGTTATATATGGTATGCCTGACAGACTAAAAACAGCTATAAGAAGAATAACACTATAGATCTCGGGTTTGCTCTTTATAAACTGTATCCCCTCTGTAAAATCCCTCAAAAATCCCTGAGAATTTTCCTTTATGTAGCCTTTAATTTTCATTTTTGCAAGGGCAATGATGACGGCAATAAAACTCACGGCATTCAAGAAAAAACATGCAGGCAGCCCCAGATAGGCGATTGCCAATCCTGCAATGACAGGACCTATCATTCTTGCACTATTGAAGGCAGCAGAATTTAATGCTATTGCATTCGTAAGGTGTTCTTTCCCAACAATTTCAATGATAAACGCCTGCCGTGCAGGTATATCAAAGGCATTTACAGTGCCGAGAAATATTGCAGCGAGTGCGACCTGCCAAACAGTAATCAACTTCATCGCTGTCAGAATACCGAGCAAGACGGCGGGTATGATAGACAAAGCTTGAGTAACCAAGAGAAGGTTTCTTTTCCGGATTCTGTCTGCCACAATCCCACCTAGGAGGGAAAACAAAAGTACCGGCAGTGAACCCGCTGCTGCAACGAGACCAAGATAGAAAGGTGATTTCGTCAGGCTGTACACGAGCCATGCCTGGGCAACAGACTGCATCCATGTACCCGACAAGGAGATAAGCTGCCCAAACCAGAAAAGCCTGAAGTCACTTGAAGATAGTGCAGAAAATCTTTCTCCCGTTGCCATATTTTTATTGTAACTTGAATTGTAAGAGTTGCTCAAAAGGTCGGCCCGGCCATAATTTTTTTTTGATCTCTACTTTTGTTAAGTTTCCTCTCCTCTGGTGGGAGAGGGGATGGTGCATTTGACCTTCAATTGAGAGATTATTATAGATGCTATTGTGCAGGATGCAGCTTTGAAAAATCTGCGATATTTGAAGCTGTCTTCCAGACCTCTTCTAACAATGCCAACCTGTTTTGTTTTATTTCTTCTCTCTTGTCCATAACAAGGACACGATCAAAAAATTGGTTAACCGGATCTGTCAGCGAAGTAAGGAGATTGATTGCATCATTATATCTTTTCTCTCCGAGTAGTCCCAATAAATCAGGCTTCATAGAATCGAGTCTTTCCTTTAGATTCTTCTCAGTATCTTCTACAAGCAGATCAGTTTTTAACTCCGGTACTTCTTTCTTAGGAAGGATGTTATAAACACGCTTAATGGCAAGGAGGAAACTGTTATAACCTTTTTCTTCTTTAAATCTCTTCAGAGCATCAAGTCTTCCTTCTACATTTTTTAACGTTTGATCAAGCGCCATAAAAAGAACTGACTGGATTAGATCAGAATCATATCCCCTTTCAGAAAATACAGGTTCAAATCTCTGCTCAAAGAATTGAAAGATTCTTTCATCAATTTTTTCTGGGAGAGGAAATAGTCCTGATAGATTTTGCAATGCTCTATCGATTAAGTCCTTCAAAGGAATGTCGTAGCCTTTGTCCAATATGATCGCAATAATTCCCAGGGCCTGTCTCCTGAGGGCAAAGGGGTCCTCAGATCCGGTAGGTATCATGCCCAAACAGAAAAATGAGGCTACATTGTCTATCTTATCGGCGATGCTGAGGAGCGCTCCGATTTCAGTATGAGGAAGTTCTCCCCCCGAATGTTTGGGAAGATACTGTTCTTCTAAAGCAACGGCAATCTCCATATCTTCACCATCATGGAGAGCATAATATTTACCCATAACTCCCTGCAGTTCAGTAAATTCCCTGATAATTCCCGTTAAAAGATCAGTTTTTGAAAGCCGGCAAGCACGAAGGATTTTCTGCTTTGATAGAGGCATGAGTCTCTCGGAAAGGAACTCTGCAATAGATACCATCCTCTCTGTCTTTTCATAAAGACTCCCGAGTTTCTCCTGGAAGATAACCTTTCTGAGTTCCGCTACCCTTTCATCGAGGGTTCTTTTTCTGTCTTCCTCAAAATAGAATTTTGCGTCTTCAAACCTTGCCCTAATGACCCGCTCAGCGCCAATCCTCACAGTCTGCTCATTCTCTTTCTTCGTATTGCTGATAACGATAAAATAATTGACGAGTCTGCCCTCTTCATCTTCTATTGCAAAGAATTTCTGATGGTCTTTCATGACAGTAACGAGGAGCTCTCTTGGAAGCTCCAGATATTCCTTATGAAAACTGCAGAGCACCGGGAATGGATACTCGATGAGATAATTTACAGTCTCAATAAGGTCCTCATCCTCTATGGGCCTCCCTCTCACCGAAGCAGCAAGCTTCCTGATACCTTCAAGGATTATCTTTCTTCTCTTTTCCTGGTCAACAATCACAAAACTGTTTTCAAGAAGGCTTTTAAAATCTGATACATCTTTTATCTGGAACCTTGCGCGTGAAAGGAACCGGTGTCCCCATGTTATGTTGCCGCTTTCTATCCCGTCAAGGTAAAACCGTATGGCATCCTTACCAAACATCGCCAACAGCCAGTGTATCGGCCTAGCAAATCTCATGCTTCCATCACCCCATCTCATAGTCTTTGGGAAGCGTATTGAAAGAACAATTCTTTTGAGCACATCTGGCAGAAGATCTTTAACAGCCAATCCTTCTTCCTTTACAACAGCAACTACATACTCGCCTTTGTCCTTCTTTTTTACAACAAGATTCTCCACTTCTATTCCTTGAGAGTTTGCAAACTTCACAGCCGCCTCTGTCGGATTGCCTCCTTCAAGGAAGGCTACCCGCTTTGGAGGTCCAAATATCTCTCTCACACGGCTTGCCTGTTGATACGGCAATCCACTGGCGATAAGAACAAGTCGTCTCGGTGTTGCGTAGGTCTTTATCTCTAAAAAATCGATGTGATTTTCGTGCATGATTGTGGAAGCATTTTCCTTCAGGCTCCGAATAGCACCGGAAAGAAACCGTGCAGGTATTTCTTCTGTGCCTATCTCCAACAAAAGTGTTTGAAGCACTATTTGAGTCACTTAGTTCTACCTCGCCGTTTCAACTTAACTTTCCCCTTATTTCACTTCTTTTACGTCACTCATCCCCTTGCTAACAAAACGAAAAGGGAGAGATCCAAAACACTTCCCCCCCTATTCCTCTCCTTGGTAAGAGTGGTAAAGGGAGGTATCAACGGAAGGAATACAATTGAGCTTACCTTCTTACTATTACCTCTATTTGTTGGCTATTGGCAATAAAAAGAATTGCAACTTCAATAAATTATACCTTGTAAGAGATTCATTGACAAGGGAAAAAGGCTTTGATTATAGTATGCCCGTACATGAAGCCTGCCTCCATATTACTTTAAGAAGAGGGTGATGTTATGCCGGAACTTATGAAGAAACGTTCAAGAAAAGCCGGTCTTCCTCCCGGAACTCTCATTCATATTGGCGAAAAAAAGACTGAGGAAGTAAAGATCACCATCATGGATTATGACGAAACACAATTACAGGAAAAAGAAGCAAAAACATTTGATGAATGCTTCCCTTACAAGGGCAGGCCCACTGTGACGTGGATCAATGTTGATGGTATTCATCAGATTGAAACATTAGAGAAACTTGGTGAATGTTTTGAATTGCATCCTCTCACACTGGAAGATGTCCTGAACACAGACCAGCGTCCAAAGATGGAAGATTTTGGCGACTATATGTATATTGTCTTAAAAATGTTTTCTTATAACGATAAAAACAACGAGATCCTTATAGAACAGGTAAGCTTTATCCTCGGATCTAATTTTGTTCTTTCTTTTCAGGAAAACGTAGGAGATGTTTTTGACCCAATCAGGGAGCGAATTAGGAACGGCAAAGGTCGAATAAGAAAAATTGGGGCTGATTATCTTCTCTATTCGCTGTTAGATGCGATCATAGATAATTACTTCATAATTCTGGAAAAAATCGGAGAACAGATTGAATTCATAGAAGAGAGATTGATCATCAATCCAGCTTCCAAAACTTTAAATATCATCCACAAACTAAAGAGAGACATGCTGTTCTTGCGTAGATCTGTCTGGCCCCTGAGAGAGGTGATCAGCGGAATGGAGAGAGGAGAATTTTCACTGATTAAGGGTACGACCAAGATATATCTTAGAGATGTTTATGATCACAATATTCAGATCATTGACACAATAGAGACATTGCGAGAGATGCTCTCAGGAATGCTTGATATTTATCTTACGAGTATCAGTAACAGATTGAATGCAGTAATGAAGGTCCTGACAATCATCGCCACAATTTTTATGCCCCTCACTTTCCTTGCTGGAATTTACGGGATGAATTTTAAATACATGCCTGAACTTGAATGGAAGTGGGGTTATTTCTTAATTTTGCTTGTGATGTTCGCTATCGGTATCTCGATGCTGTTTTATTTCAAGAAGAAAAAATGGTTATGAAAAACATGCATTTGCTTCAATAAACCTGTCCCTTCATCAAGCTACCTTATTAAGAAAGATTCTCTACGAGTTGTAGACTCAATAAACGGAAACGATAAGAATTCTTAGACAAAAACAGGAAGAACCTATATTTTTTGAGACACCTTCCTTAAGAGCGGAAATCCCAACTCCTCTCTTTGCTTAAGAGACGATTCTGCACAGAGGCGGGCAAGATTCCGGACGCGTGCAATATACCCGGTCCTCTCTGTAACTGACAAGACACCCCGTGCATCGAGAAGATTAAAGGTATGGGAGCATTTCAGGCAGAACTCGTAGGAAGGAAGTACAAGGCGGAGTTCATTGAGCCTGATCGATTCTTTCTCATATTCATCAAAATGTTTCGTTAACAGTTCCGTATTTGCATAATCAAAATTAAACCGCGAGAATTCCACTTCATCCGCATAATGTATCTCGCCATATTTTAAGTCTTTGCACCATAGAAGATTAAATACATTGTCCACTTCTTGAAGAAACATCGCGATTCTTTCCAGTCCATAGGTCAGTTCAAGTGAAACAGGCTTAAGGTCAATACCGCCAACCTGCTGGAAATAGGTAAACTGTGTAATTTCCATCCCGTCGAGCCAGACCTCCCACCCAAGACCCCAGGCACCAAGGGTTGGCGATTCCCAATCATCCTCAACAAATCGTATGTCATGTTTGAGCGGATCTATTCCTAAATATGAAAGGCTTTCGAGATAAACTTCCTGACTGTCAGGTGGAGACGGTTTTAAAATGACCTGGTATTGATAATAGTGCTGGAGCCTGTTTGGATTTTCTCCGTATCTCCCATCCGTTGGTCTTCTTGACGGCTCAACATAAGCCGTTCTCCATGGTTCAGGTCCCAAAACCCTGAAAAAAGTTGCAGGATGAAACGTCCCTGCACCGACCTCAATATCATAGGGCTGGAGGAGAATACAGCCCTTCCCTGACCAGTACTGTTGCAGCTTCAGAATCAATTCCTGAAAATACATAAGGAACTTCGTTCCTCCGTTTACACTGTTTACATAGTTTACTTAGTTTACCTAAACGTTGTAAAAAAAAAGATTGCTTCGGTCGATTCGACCTCGCAATGACACACAATGACGAAAAGACACGATGTCATTGCGAGGAACGGAGTGACGTGGCAATCTCAAGGAGCTCACTAATAGTGAATTCCTTTATGAGGCGCAAAATGC